>JABIZW010000282.1 GCA_018666295.1 Halieaceae bacterium | reverse complement strand
TGGTCCTCAAAGACCGGTCTTAACAGCACCCCGAACGTTAAGCTCTTCCAGAAGAAATTGAGATTATTCCAACTGTCACCAGCACCCAACGTTGTTTGGTAAACCAGACATTTTACGCCGTAGCGCTGCATTGCGCCGATAATTTGCTTGGTACCCTCCGCTCGGACACGAGGGCTACGGCTGCTACCGGAGCCGAGGGTAATGATCACCGCCTTGTCGGTGGAAACGTGGTGGTATCTATGTGATCGGCGCGGCTAGAGCCAGGATAGGTGTGTGGAGGCGATGAAAAAACTTTGAAAGCAATGAGCTAGCGTAACCAGCGGCAGTTTCTATGGCGTGTGCTTTTTAGGCAAGATTTCTTCCCATCCACCTAACCTCACGAGCCCAGGGGTCGCCCAATAGGTTGTAGGGCAAGATGGTCCCCGGGGCCGGACTTGAACCGGCACGCTCGCAATGAGCGGGGGATTTTAAGTCCCCTGTGTCTACCAATTTCACCACCCGGGGGCGAATTTGAGCGCGCGATAATAGCACGTCAACTGAGAGACGCACGCCAAACCGACAGTGTTAAGGTAGACTTTTATCAAAATAATCAATGAGGGGCAGAGTCAGTGTCAGCGCAACGCGGCGAGTTTGGTTCACGATTCGGATTTATCATGGCTGCAGCAGGCTCTGCGGTCGGTCTGGGAAATATTTGGGGGTTCCCGACGCAGGCTGCCAGTAATGGTGGTGCGGCGTTCGTCGTGGTCTATTTGATGCTGGCATTTTTACTCGCCTACCCTGTCCTTATGGCAGAACTTACTTTGGGCCGCCACGCCCACGGAAACATGATTACCGCACTCGCAAAAGTGTCGAGAAATGGGACTCAGAGGGGGCTGGGAACGTTGGTCGGTATTGTGGGAATTTTTACGGCAAGTCTCATACTCAGTTTTTATGCCATCGTCTCTGGGTGGATGATTGGTTTCGGACTGGCGTACCCACTTAACGCCCTGGGTGCTACCGACGCATCAACGTGGCTTTCTGAGTTTAGTTTTAATCGTAACTTGCTGTTAATGTTGGTCTTTATGGCCCTCACCATGACCGTTGTGGCAGGGGGCGTCGAGAAAGGGATTGAACGCTGGTCAAAGCGGCTAATGCCCGCCCTAATCGTCACATTGGTCGCACTAGCATTGTACGTACTGACCCTAGACGGCGCGGCGGAGGGATTAGCGGTCTATCTGGTCCCTGACCTGTCAAAGATTTGGTCGACAGACTTAATATTCAATGCCATGGGAGCTGCCTTCTTTTCTCTGTCGCTAGGCGTCGGAACAATGCTTATTTACGGGTCTTATATTTCTGACGAAGAGCACCTGCCCACCCTTGGTGCGCAGGTTGCCCTGGTGGATGTGGGTATCGCTGTTTTGGCTGGATTCTTGATTCTGCCTGCAATGTACGTTGCGGCTGACCGCGGCGTGATGATCTTTAATGAAGCTGGCGGCCTACTCTCCGAAGACACATTAATCTTTGTTGTGTTGCCTGCACTTTTTGACTCAATGAACGAAACAGGCACGGTGCTGGCCCTCGCCTTCTTTGGATTAATGAGCATCGCAGCGCTCACCTCCTCCATCTCAATGTTGGAGGTTCCAGTGTCCTTTTTAGTTGAACGTTTTCAGTGGGGGCGTCTTCAGGCCGCTTTGGTCGCAACGGTCATCATCAGCGTCATGAGCACGGCGATTGTGGCTAATTTTGACGCCTTATTCGGACTCGTCATCACGATCAGTACGCGCTACTCGCAACCGTTACTCGGTCTCGCGCTCTGCCTTTACGCAGGATGGGTGTGGCGTCGCGACTTGTTGCTCAAAGAGCTGGCAAAGAACGAGCCTCTGATTGAGCCCACGCTCTTTATGAAATGGTGGCCATGGTACGTCCGATTCGTCTGCCCCACGATCGTTGTGGTCATACTGGTCCGTACCATAGCCTGAGCCGTGGTTAATGCGGAGTCCGCATAATCTTAGAGAGCTCTTCTCCACGCCCCTCTAAGGCCGCTTGCAGCGCCTTTTCCATGAGGTAACGCGCCTGCGCCGTATACGCGTAAATGCAGGAGTGCACCGCCGCCTCGTGCCAGTTCTCAACACTACAAGCTGTGGAGTAGTTTTCGAACTCACTGAGTGTTTTGATCAAGTCCGTAATATGCTTCGGGCATTCACAGTCGAGAAGACTCTTGAGCTTGCTGGCGGCCATGAGCGTGCTGTTGTCGTAAATTCGTGGCTTCGTCTGCATGAGTTCACCGAGGTTAATTTCACCTTGCTTGGCCTCGTGGTCAATCGCGACACGACCCAATTCAAACGCAAGGCGGGCAGACTCGGGTGGGTACTCCAGCGCCGTCATTCCTCGGCCTTCAATCTCCTCGATCCAGCGCTGGTTACACAGCTGGTAAAGCACCAGGGTACGCTTAGCGCCTAACCGCGTGGCAAGCGTGTCCATTGCGTTGATATTTGTCATGGAAACTGACGGACAGTGAACAACGAGCATGTCTGCCTGTTCATCCACATCGAGCGCATCAACCGCATTGGTGAGTGGCATTCGGGACAAAAATGCACTGATGCCAGACAAACAGCCTTGGTGGCCGTCCAGCCACTGGCAGAGTTCGGCGCCTACAAATACGACGCGCGACTTGGGCGTCGGAATGGCTTTCGCCATCCGGCTGCCTCTGTTGCTGACCAGCAGTTCCAGTGTCTTACGGTCAGACGACGCGATTTCGCCAATACGCACGCCATCTCCCACTAAGGCTGTAATGAGCTGGAGGTGTTCAAGGTCGGATTGCGTAAAGAGCCGGCGACCCGAGGCAGACTTGTAGCTTGCACCCAGCCCATACCGACGTTCCCAAACTCTCAAGGTGTCCGGCTTCAATCCAGTAAGTCTCGCTACCGTACCGATGCCGTATAAGGGTCTTGGTTCTAAATCGTGTGGTGCCTGCGCAGGTGCATTCATATTTTACCTCGTTTTTTGTTCGGTAATTGTCGTGATTTACGGGATATTTTTGGCTTTAGATCAATCGATTTATTTTTTGTCCATCAATTGTTCAGGTAACAGCTGGACATTGTCCAGTTTTCGCTGTCCAGCTTCTTTAATGCCCCGTATAGATGTCATCTGGGTTAAACGGGTGAGGCAATATGAGCGACAATACAGACGAGAAAGACATCGAACTCATGTTCGCTGAAGCGCGTCGATACGACTTATTGACCGCAGAACAAGAGCAGTCCATCGACGCCGCAAAGTGGCGATCGGTCCGGGCGATCTTCGAACTCATCGCTGCCGACACGGCGCTCAGTGCCTACATGGCGCAGTTTTGTGATCAGTGCGTGAGCAATCCACCGCAAATACAGCGATTCCCAAACCGAGAGCTGCACTTTGTATTGCGAAGAGAACTGGCCGCTTTGTTTAAGGACGGTTCTCATGCAGCCGCCTCCAAAGCAGCAGCACAAAAGCTAGCAACACTAAAAACAGCCAAGGCGCGCCAAGCCTGCATCGAAGCCCTTGAGCTACCGGCCAGTTTATCGGTCGGTATCGCGGTTGCCGTGCTGCGTCGCTCCGGTGGACAATTTGCAGACACTGTTGCCGACGCGATCGGGCACTGGCAGCGGCATTGGAGCGACCCTGTGCCCTCATTTGCACTCGAGCACGAAACACTTGCTGCGCTAAAAAAACAGCTCAGACACTACACTGAAGCTCGAGACCGACTGGTGATGCACAACCTGAGATTGGTTTACTCGATCGCAGCCCGGTACAAGGGACGTGGCGTCGGTTATCTCGATTTGGTGCAAGAAGGGACACTGGGTCTGATCAGGGCCGCGGAGAAGTTTGAGTATGAAAAGGGATTCCGCTTCAGCACTTACTGCTTTAACTGGATTACGCAGGCAGTTCGACGATACGTTGGCGACGCCGGGAACCTGATCCGCTTTCCTACTCACGTGCAGGAACAAATCGGGCGGCTCTATAAAGAGCGATTCGCCGAGCAAGCCCGCACGGGCATGGACGGTGATACTGAAACGCTTGCTGCAGCGGCCGGCATGGACACTGAAAAGGCTCGCGAGTTATTACAACTGCGTAATCTTGCGGTTTCACTTGACGCACCCAAGTACGATGACGATGAAGAATCCATGATGGACTCTCTGATCGGGGACACCTTCGGAGGTGCCGCGGATGGCGCGGAGCAGCGGTCTCTGGGCAATTTCCTAGAGCACGCCATCGGACGACTTGAAGCCAACGAGCGGCAGGTCGTCACGGCGCGTTGGGGGCTTAAAGAAGCGCCGCCACTGACTCGCGCCGAAATCGCAGACAAACTTGGGGTCAGTCGCGAGTGGGTCAGACAGCTAGAGCGCTCAGCGCTCAAAAAGCTGAAAGGCCAAAATGACGTACAACATGCCTTCGACGACTATCGGCAGAGCAGTAACTGGTAACCTATGTCTCCAGTGCGTTAATCGCAGCCTCAATCGTTGGATAGGTGAACGTAAATCCCGTGTCATTTAGTACGTTAGGCACAACGTTCTGACCGGTGAGCAGGAGCTCATCGGCCATTTCCCCTAGCAGCAGTCGCATTAATCGCGCGGGGATCCCCATATGAACAAAGCACCGCTTCTTAATCGAAACCGCTTGTGAGAGCGATTTATGCGAGATCGCTTGCGGTGAGGTCATGTTGACTGGGCCTGAAATATTGTCGGTGTCCATGCAGTGCAATATACCGTTGACCATGTCCTCTAGATGGATCCAGCTTAGCCAGTGATTGCCACGCCCCATCCAGCTCGCCACACCAAACTTAAACGACTGTGTCATCTGCGGGTACGCCCCAGAATGCTTATCCAGCACAACACCCGTTCGCAGCAGTACGCAGCGCGTTCCTTGCTGGTCTAGCACGCGAGCACTTTGCTCCCAGTCAACACAGAGGTTCGCGCCGAAACCGAGCCCGGGCGAGGCCTGCTCGCTAAACCGTTGGGTCTCGCTGGCCCCGTAGTAACCAATGGCACTGCCGCTGAGAATGACCTTCGGCGCGCCTACTTTTGTCAGATGAGACACCAAGGTGTCTGTCAACCCAATACGACTCGCTCTTATTTTTTGTTTGTAACGTTCAGTCCAACGCTTCTCAGCAAGGCCCTCACCGGCTAAATTGACCACCACGTCAGCGGCCGTCTCCAGCTGACCAATGTCCGTTATGTAGGTTACTGAGTGTTCATTGCTCAGCGACTGACGCGTCAAGACTGTGACGTCATCACCCCGCATTACGAGACGCTTGACCAAAGAGCGTCCAATTAAGCCGGTACCACCGGTAACAAATACATGCATTACAGAACTATCCTTGCGGCATTTCGCCAACCGATTAACCAGAGTAAGCGTATACGTCGCATGAGCGAAACGGTTGAATCTTTATCGACATGGCTTCGGCGTATTGAACGTTGGACTGTACTAACTGGTGCCGGGATTAGTGCCGACTCGGGCATTCCTACTTATCGCGATCAGCACGGCAAGTGGCTCCGCGTCGATCCAATACAGCATAAGGAATTCATTGAGTCGGATCAGAAACGCAAACGCTACTGGGCCCGATCAATGGTGGGATGGCCAAGTGTCGAAAAGGCCCTGCCAAACGCGCACCATACCGCACTTGCAACGCTTGAGCGTATCGGAAAGATCAGTACCTTGATCACACAAAATGTTGACCGGCTTCATCAAAAGGCGGGGTCACAGCGGGTTATCGATCTGCACGGTCGCTTAGACCGGGTTATTTGTCTTGGCTGTGGACAACCTGAAGCACGTGCTGCATTACAAGCGCGTCTACTTGCCACAAATCCTTTCGTGGTTAATTACAGTCAGATTGCAAGACCCGATGGCGACGCCGACGTCCCAGACCATTTCGTCGCGCAAACACAGGAGCCCGTCTGCACTTCCTGCGGTGGAGTCCTCATGCCAGATGTTGTCTTCTTTGGCGGGACCGTACCGAAACCCCGTGTCGACGCCTGTGTCGATGCCCTTAACAATTCAACAGGTTTACTGGTCGTTGGAAGCTCATTACAGGTTTACTCTGGATTTCGCTTTTGCCGAATGGCCGAAAAACTACGTATGCCCATTATCATCGTCAATGAGGGCGATACCCGTGCTGACGACATAGCCACACTTAAAGTCAGTGACGCAGGTCTCAGCCGTTTGGTCTCTGCCGTCGATCAGATCACCCCCAATCAGGAGCGAAAATCCGCGTGAGCACAACGCTTGTATTGTTCAGACAAGACCTCAGACTTCATGATCATCCCGCATTGATTGCAGCGGCAAGTCGCGGGCCCGTACTGCCGGTGTTTATCTACGATGAAGAACAGGCGGGAGATTGGCACTTGGGAGGTGCCAGTCAGTGGTGGTTACATGAGAGTGTGAAGTCGCTTGAGGCCTCCATTAGCGCGCTTTCGGGGAGGCTTATTCTGCGACGAGGCGACACAATCTCGGTGCTTCGGTCGCTTCAGCAGGAATCGGGCGCTGACGCAATCTACTTTTCGCGACAATACCAGCCGTGGTCGGGGCCACTCGAGACGTTAATCAACAACGAGTTTCATGACGTGAATGTGTCGATTAAACGTTTCCCTGGCACCTTGCTTCACGAGCCAGGCTCAGTACTGACCGGATCCGGTACTGCCTTCAAGGTCTTCACACCCTTTTGGCGCGCGGCAAACAAACAGTCAGTGACGTTGCCTTTGGGCCGACCCGACGTCGTTTGGCATACTCATCCACTCGCCAGTGATGATCTTGCTGACTGGCAATTACAGCCCGAGGCGCAGCGCGGCGTCCCCAACTGGGCGAACGGCTGGCAAGATCTATGGAAACCTGGTGAAGAAGGTGCACATCTCGCGCTGACAAACTTTTTAGAAGCACCTGTTGCGCATTACGCCGAAGGCCGCGACGTGCCGGCCAGGCGCTACACCTCGCGACTCTCACCACACCTCAAGTTTGGTGAAATATCACCGCGCCAAATCTGGTCTGCAGCACAACAACGTAAGCTGTCGGCCCCCCAATGGAGCGCACCCATTGACAAGTTTCTCGCCGAAGTGGGTTGGCGAGAATTTTGTTATCAACTCCTCGACTTATTCAATGACATGCCCGCGAAGCCCTTTAAACAACAGTTTTCCGGGTTTCCTTGGGGCAATGACGCCGAGCACCTCCATGCATGGCAGCGTGGGCAGACGGGCTACCCAATCGTTGACGCTGGGATGCGCGAACTCTGGCACACGGGCTTTATGCACAATCGCGTTCGTATGATCGTCGCGTCATTCCTCACCAAGCATTTGTTGGTACATTGGATCGAAGGTGAACGCTGGTTCTGGGACTGCCTGCTGGATGCTGACATTGCATCAAACGCCTGCAGTTGGCAGTGGGTGGCCGGGTCGGGAGCAGATGCATCGCCCTACTTCCGTATTTTCAATCCGATAGCGCAGGGGCAAAAATTTGATTCTGAAGGCGCCTACGTCAGGCAGTGGTGTCCTGAACTTTCGAAACTGCCCAAAAAGTACATCCATGAGCCGTGGGAAGCACCTCAGATGACACTGGCAGCCGCCGACCTAGAACTGGGAACCGACTACCCTTTCCCCATTGTCGATCACAAAACGGCGCGACTCGGGGCGCTGGATGCTTACGCCGTCATTAAACAGGCCAGTTAATCGTCGTCTATGATGGCGACGGCGCGCGTCCAACCCGCGGAACCGCCACGGACTTTATGTGGGAAGCAACTGACTGTGAATCCCGCGTCCGGAAGTGCTTCTAGGTTGTGCATTTTTTCCAGGTGACAGTAGCCGATATCGCGACCCGCTTTGTGTCCTTCCCAGATGATGCTGGCGTCGTTGTCTTCCGCATAACGTTCAGCGGTGTAGGAGAAAGGCGCATCCCAGCTCCACGCATCTGTTCCTGTCACGCGAACACCGCGCTCAAGTAGATACATGGTGGCTTCGTAACCCATTCCTGCACCGGCTTGGACGTAGTCTTCGCTACCGTAGCGTTTTCCTGCCGACGTATTGACCAGTACGATAGTGAGTGGTTCCAGCGTAACCCCAATGCGGGTCAGTTCTGTTTCGACGTCGTTTGCGGTTAAGACGTAACCATCCGGCCGGTCCCTAAAATCAAGCTTTACACCGGGCTGAAAACACCATTCCAGAGGCACTTCGTCAATGGTAATCGCACGTTCTGCGCCACCGAGCTTGTCATTCATTGTGCTGTGATAGTGATAAGGCGCGTCTAAATGAGTGCCGTTGTGCGTGCACAGTTGGACCATTTCCACAGCCCATCCCTCGCCATCAGGCAACTCGCTTTTATCGAGCCCAGGGAAAAATTCCGCCATTTGCTCTGCACCCGTGTCATGGCGAATGTAGTCAATGTTGGGACGCATCGGCGGTGGGTCACTGACCACGTCATTTTCCAAATAAATCGATAGATCAATAAACCGTCTCATCGCTACTACCCCGTTAATCTGTTTGTATCGCTTGTAACACCTGTGCTCCCGCAACCCGTAACACTAAAGCACGACAGACTGAGTCTCACAGGCACTCCGTTAACCAGCAGCACCGCTTAACCCAGATCTTACTCGCCAGACCAGGGCCCTATAGGTACTGTCCGGACTCATCGTTACTCGTCGTTGGTGCTCATCCGTGCAATCGTTGCGGTAGTCGAATGTCCTTCGACAAAGTCCAAAATGACAACCTTTCCACCCTGGGCGATGACGTGTTCGTGACCCGCAATTTGACTCACGTCGTAGTCTCCCCCCTTGACCAAAACGTCGGGGGTGACCGCCTCTATGAGTCGGGCTGGCGTGTCCTCTGAGAACGGTACAACGTAGCTCACCGACCGCAACCCAGCGAGTACTGACATGCGCGCGTCGAGGTTGTTCACCGGGCGATCATCACCCTTAAGTCGAGACACTGATGCATCGTTATTGACCGCGACAATGAGGACATCACCAAGCGTTGCGGCCTCCGAAAGGTAGGACACGTGCCCCGGGTGAAGAATGTCAAAACAACCGTTAGTCAACACAATGCGTTTACCCGCGGTCTTTAACTGCGCAACCACGGCCAGTACCTCCACTTCGGTCACCACGCCCTCGTCAGCGGAAACTGAACGATCAAAGAGTGACTCGTCCTGAAGCGCGCCTGAAAGCTCAGACCGCGTCACAGCGGCAGTACCCACCTTCCCCACCACCAGTCCCGCAGCAACGTTGGCAAGACGTGTCGCATTCTCAAGCGACTCGTGACTGGCCATTCCCGCAGCGATCGCCGCAATTACGGTATCGCCAGCGCCCGTCACATCAAACACCTCTCGCGCCAAGGCAGGTAAGTGAAGGGGTTCACCCTCTTTGGGTTGAAGTGTCATTCCTCGCTCGCTGCGAGTCACTAAGACTGCGTCGAAGTCATGTGTTGCACACAAACTTTTTGCTCTTGAGCTAATCAGATCGTCGTCCTGAAAACACGCACCAACAATGGCCTCAAACTCAGAGAGGTTAGGCGTAATAATGCTTGCACCACGATAGCGTTCAAAGTCAGCGCCCTTGGGATCGACCAGCACCGGAACGCCGTGACTCCTGCACGCGTCGATGAGCGAACCCACTTGACTCAATGTTCCTTTGGCATAGTCGCTCAGCAGTACCACGTCGTGCTCGGCAATAAGATTCGTCGAGTACTGAAGAAAGGAGCTGTCCACGTAGTCCGAAAATGACCCCTCAAAATCCATTCGGATCAACTGCTGGCTGCGACTCATCACACGCAGTTTGACGATGGTCTCTGCCGCGCAGGGCATGACTGACCAACGGACACCTTTGGCTTCCACAGCCGCTCTTAACAGAACAGCATGCGCGTCGTCCCCCACCAGACCTGACAAAGTCGTTGCAACACCAAGGGCGGCCAAGTTGACCGCAACGTTGCCTGCACCTCCAGGTCTATCGTCAACGTCAGAGACCTTAACGACCGGCACGGGGGCTTCGGGGCTGATACGCGTCGCTTTACCGTGCCAAAACCGGTCGAGCATGACATCGCCGATGACCAACACCTTGGCATCGCTAAAACTCGGAACGTTAGTCATCAAGGGCTTCCTCACTGTTAGCTGCCGAATCCATGCGACTGGATTGCGATGGCATAACCTCACGCAGCGCGTCTAAGACCTCTACGGGACGAATTCCCACCATGCAGTCGAAATGTCCGCCACAGGTGGGACGCCGCTTACAAGGCGAACAGGGCAGCGCATGATAAATCACGCGCACGTTATCGCGGCCTGTCTGAGTGTAGGGGCAGGTTGAACCAAACAAGGCAACCGTCGGTACGTCAGCGGCTATGCCCATATGTGTCAGGCCCGTATCGACTCCAATCACCGCATCAGCCCCCTGAATTAATGCTGCACTAACGCCAAGTGGGTGAACGCCCACCCAGTTTTCAACCCTTAAATCACCCAGCATCGCTCGTGCTTCCTCTCGGTCCGCAGGCCCCCCAAGGCAGGCTACTTTCTGCCCTTGGGCCACTAGCGCTGCAATCAGTTCCTGCCAGTGCTCGTGTGTCCAGTGCTTCTGTGGCCTTGTGGTAAATGGAGCCACAACAAGGTAGTTCTCAGTGCCCATTATTAGGCTCGCTCGCTCAACATCCGAGGAGAGCAGGCACAGGGAAAGATCAAAGTCGCGAGTGTCCCATGCGAGATCTTCGGCCAATCCAAGATACTCCGAGCTAATTCGGTTAGTAATGCTCTTTTGCAGCCGCCGCGTTAGAAACAGTCGATTGGGTTCTTTTGACTTGAAACCGACACGCTCGTCGCCACCGGATAGCCAAGCCAAAAACGCACTTTTAAGCAGTCCCTGAGCATCGATCACCAAATCGTATTTTTTCGCTCTGAGTTGCCCTCTAAATAAGAGCACGGCTTTTACCAGAGCAATGAGACGCTTATCTCGCCACAGGTCACCCCATTCTTGGCGTGGCCACAAAATAACAGTATTGATATCAGGCATACCCGCTAAGAGCGGACGCGTCACACCTTCGGCCAACCAATCGATCTCAGCATCCGGGTGTGTTCGCTTACAGGCAGCCACCAACGGCGATGCAAAGACAACATCGCCAATCGCACTTAAGCGGATGATCAATACTCGTCGTGGGGATTTAACGTTCATTAATCTATGGGCGACTTACGTGGACGGGATATCAATGGGCTTAGGGCAATCTCTGTCGAACGCAATCAACAATGTAAACGTTAGAAAAATAAGGTTGCCACCAATGTAGGAATAGAAGCCGACCGCTGTACCCACTGGGAATACGGCTAAGAGCGCCACTAAGCCAGCCACCGCAACCGGCATGCGATCATCCTGCACATACCCCCAGAGCCAACGCAGTAGTAACAGATAGCCCGCCAGTCCCACCAGCCCAGTTTCTGAAAGTACTTCGAGAATCGTGAGATGCGGATGCCACGTCTCGGCAAGACCCGAAATCGTAATCGCCTCTTGCTGCAAGGCGTAAGTCCCAAACCCACGCACACCGACACCAGTAAACCACTGGTCTTTGAAAGCGTCCCAGGCAACGGACCACAGTTGCGACTGGAACAAGAACGACTGATAACGCGCAGGCGCCTCTGCCATGGTGCCCACTTGCCCCGTGACGACTGACAAATAAGAACCCAGTAACAAACCGATAATGGCGGATAAAACGAAACCCGTTACCTGCCGCTTCGCGCCGACAGCTTGACTGCGCAAAGCCAGCATCGCCCAGCCAGCAAGCCCTACAAGCGCCAATATTGCCGAGGACTGATGTCCACTCATCACGACCGCCGCATACACCGGAAGTGAAAGAATACCGATACCCATGCCCCCCGCACGACGCAGCGCCTCCAAAAAAAATGGGGATAAAATCGCCAGTGTCGTGCCATAGCCGAGTTGGAACGATCCGGTCACAATTGCGCCCTCTTCCCCCAACTCAACGAGTGGGTCACCCAACAGACTCACACCGGTCAGCAACTGTACGAAGCCATCCACAGCCCAGGCCACAAGTAACATTCCGAGCCACGACATGATGCGCTTGGCGTCGTTGTCCTCAATCTTGGGACTCAATACCACCCAGGCCGCGAGCCCATAAGCAGTAAAACGAAACACCGCAGACACACCGCGGTCCAAATTGAACGAAAAGATCAGACTAATGAGACCTGGGAGCGCAATGCAGGCGAACAGAGCGCCGGCTTGCTTCATGCCTGGTAGCGCTTTCATCGCCTCGCGATTGGTTACGAGCGTCCACAAGCCCACAACGACCATTAACCAAATGAGCTGCCGTGTGGCGACGCTTACTGCAAGCGAAAAAAATAAGAACACCCACATCAGAGGTGCCGAAACAACATTTTGCTGTGACATTTTATGACTCTTATAGCAGTCTTAACGCGACCCTCGGCGTCACCGAAGTGGTTTGAGATTAACGAAATCGCTCGGTGAACTCCAGCTGAGTAAATTAATAAGCCAACAATCAACAATTTAACTTGCGCACGGCCTTTGGAGCGTGTTTCATCGCCTTCATGCTGTTGTCTCACCAGAAAAAGTTTCTTTTTGTTCACATAGCGAAAACGGGTGGGACCAGCGTGCGCGCGGCCCTTCAAAATCACCGATGGCGCGACCCGTATTACGCACCTATCTGGCTCGCAAGCAAACTCAGTGGTTTTGTGAATCACGAGGTCGGTATAAAACTCCCACGACATGCAAAAGCAATCGCGGCAAAGGAGATGCTCCCACACGCGTTTTATCAAACGCTCTTTAAGTTCGCGTTTGTTCGGAATCCTTGGGATTTACAGGTCAGCTCCTACCACCACATTCGTCGGGAACGTCCACATTTGCTAGAAGATGACGAAAGTTTTGAGGCATTCCTTCGCCGTAAACTGGACCCAAACCGCGAATGGCAATACCACATCGATACGTCAATCACTCCTCAGACCGACTACCTTGTTGATCTCAACGGCGATCTGATTGTTGATTTCATTGGGCATTACGAGACACTGCAACAGGACTTTGACAACTGTTGCAAACGTATCGGCGTTCCTGGGATTGAACTTCCGCACCGCCGTAAAGCGGAGGACCGACTCGTTTATCGCGAGTACTACACGCCTGACACGCAAGCGTTAGTCAGCCGCGCCTTTGCACGCGACATCGAGATGCTGGGCTACAAGTTCTGATCGACACCCAGTAACAGATTCGCAGCTTGAAGCAGACTGCTCACGCCAACAGCCCCGGATTCTACAGACCCCGCGGTCACGTGAAATCGTCGCGCAATACCGGCGCTAGCCCCCGCCTTCATGTCAGAGGCTTTATCCCCGACGAGGGCGGAGCGGTCAGGATCAATATTGTGATCATCTATTGCACGCAGTAACAAACCTGGCGCGGGCTTTCGGCAGGAACAGGCTTTTCGATACTCAGCAGATACGCCGTCGATATGATGAGGGCAATAATAGACACCCGCTATTGAAACACCCTTGCGACTCAGCTCATGGCGCATGTGCTGAGTAAGCGTCGCGAAATCGTGCTCTGAATAGTAGCCTCGCGCAATCCCTGACTGATTTGTCACAACAATCAATGCGTAACCTGCACGCGACAGTCGCTGCATAGCCTCGATAGCCCCGGGTAAAAATACGAACTCTGACCATTGACTGACGTACCCCGTATCACTGTTGATGACCCCATCACGGTCTAGAAAAACGGCGGCTTGACTCGACACCTACGCTGCGTCCAATCCTAGCTGTTCTTCGATCAGTGCACAGAGCAAGTGCCCCATTACTATGTGCATTTCCTGAATACGTGCTGTGACGTCAGAGGGCACCACGAGGGAAAGATCACACGCGCCGTGCAACCGCCCGCCTGTCTTGCCTGTGAATCCAATAACTTTGGTTTTTAGCGCTTGGGCCGTGTCGACCGCGTTCAAAATATTCGTCGAATTTCCAGATGTCGAAATAGCAATGAGTACATCGCCCTCGCGACATAAGCCCTCAACCTGACGACTAAATACTTGGTCATAGCCGTAGTCATTACCAATGGCCGTCAGCGCCGACGTATCGGTCGTTAATGCAATCGCCGGGAGCGACCTCCGATCTGCGACAAATCGTCCGATCAACTCTGCCGCAATGTGCTGCGCGTCGGCTGCTGAACCACCATTACCGCAGAGATAAATCCGATTTCCGCCCTCCAGCGCAGTAGCGCAGAGTTGCCCCGCACGGACAATCGTGTCCTCGAGGGCTGTCATTGCAGTCACAACCTGCTGGTGTTCATCGAGTGTCTTTCTTACCAGTTCCTGCATTTGATCCCTTAACGCTTCCTGTGCTGAGCACGCCGAGGCAATGGCTGCTCACAATATGAGCAAAGTTTAACATGCGACGAAACGACAGAAACTGTGTGTCGCTGAGGCCACCAGACCCCGTCATTAAACGCCAACCTATAGCACCATGGCTGTGTCGCTATAGCGGATGCCTTATGCGCGGCTTAACTAGTTGTCACGATCCTCGAAACGTTCAGTGCGCTTCTCTCCAATTCGTTTGTAAGCCACAGGGATACACAAAAGAACGACAATAAGAAGTAACCACACCGATCTAACTCTCCTCACTCGGAGCGACAGCCGTGCCCCAGGCAACCATCTCCGACACGCCTTGACTAATTTGTGACGATGCAAAACGAACACCGACCACCATTGTGCCGCCGAGGCCTAGGGCATCGGTTTGCATGCGATAAATCGCTTCCTCACGCGCGTCGGCCATCAGTTTGGTGTAAGAGGTCACTTCGCCCCCCACCAGGTTTTTCAAGGCAGCGGTAATGTCACGACCAATGTTTCGGGAACGCGCTGTACTGCCGCGCACCAAACCGAGCGCCTTCATGCCCTCAGGTACAGCCTCTATGCTCAGTAAATCAATGTCAGATGGATCTCGCTCCATGTCAGTCTCCTGCTTCGCTCTCTGGGTACGCTGCAATACACTCTAGCTCTAAACGAGCGCCCAGCGCTAAACCGTTCGCGCCCAGCGCAGAACGTG
>JABIZW010000207.1 GCA_018666295.1 Halieaceae bacterium | reverse complement strand
CGTTTGCACTAAACGAGGCATTGGCGGCACAGGACTACATGGCATCGGGTACGCATGCCGGCAAGCTTCTCCTTCAATGCAACTAAGCGGTTGCGCCAGATAAGCGCTCCCTGAGCAAACAAAAGATTAATCCCGATACGGCCCCCGTCGCCGAGTGCGCGAGTAATCCTGCGGTGGTGCGGCCAGAAGCCACCAGTACACCACTTTGTCCCAGAGCAGTGTCGAACGCGAGATAAACCGCCATCAACGAGAGGGCCCCCACTGCGATATAGAGCCCACGTAATGTCAAAAGCTGATACTGACCCGATCGAACCAGACGCAGCAACACTAGAAAAGCGGCAGTTTGAACGATCAGATAAATCGGTAAGTACAGTGTGGCCAAGCCCATCCATTCGGTCACTATCATGTCAAAGCGATCGTCCAGCGACACCTCAATACCAAAACCCACCAGTGTCGCCGCGCTCACCGAGGTGTTAATTAAAATACTGAGTGTGTATCCGACCAGCACGGCGATAAGAAGGTTTGCAATCAACCTCATGGCGTCATCCAGTTCATAGCTCTACAGAGAATGTGATGTTGCGCTATAGTCACTCGACAATCCAGTTTAGGAACACTTGCTATGCTTACTAATGGTCTTCGCAATGCCGCCATCGCAACACTAATCGCGACACTCAGCCCGTTTTCACTGGCAAGCTTGCAGACACAAATCATCGCAGAAGGCCTCGACACCCCTTGGTCTATTGCTGAATTGCCCGACGATCAAGGCTTTCTCATTACCGAACGTCCCGGTGGGCTTAAGCACCTCTCAGTCACTGGCGAAATGACGGCCGTCGACGGCGTACCCAGCGTTTACGCCGAACGCCAAGGAGGTCTCTTCGACGTCGTGCTGCACCCAAATTTTTTAGACAACCAAACCGTTTTTCTCGCCTATGCGGCAGGCTCTGAAGAAAGCAATCGAACAACCGTTGCGCGCGCTGTGATCGCTGGCGGCTCGCTCAAAGACCTATCAGTGATCTTTGAGGTCACGCCCAATAAGCGTGGTGGCGGACACTTTGGCGGGCGCATGGCCTTCTTGTCAGATGGCACGCTTTTATTAAGTGTGGGCGAAGGCTACACCTTGCGCGAGGACGCACAGAAAACAACGAGTCAGCTGGGTAAGCTACTCCGTATGACCGAATATGGAGAAGCGCCGTCAGACAATCCGTTCAAAGACGCCCCTTTCGTCTACAGCTACGGGCATCGGAACCCTCAAGGGCTTATTGTCGATGCAGCAAGCGAAACCATTTGGATGACGGAACATGGTCCCAAGGGCGGCGATGAGCTCAATCGTGTCGAGCCAGGGAAAAACTACGGCTGGCCCGCAATCACCTACGGCGTTGATTACTCTGGAGCCATTATTTCGCCGTTTACTGAAGCTCCCGGTATGGAACAGCCGGTCACCTACTGGGTGCCCAGCATTGCGACATCCGGGTTGGCACTTTATACCAGCCGCGCCATACCCAGCTTGACCGGAAAGTTATTGGTCGGCGGATTGAAGTCCAAAAGTATTGTTGCGGTTGACGTATCCAGCACCACCCCAGTACTGAGCGAACCCTTCCCCAATATTGAGGTGCGCGTTCGCGACGTGAGAGCACTGCGCGACGGATCCGTCGTCGTGATTAATGAAGAAGGCGGCACCGTTATTCGCATTATCCCCGTCGCTGAGGAGTAACGCTTCGGCTACACCGCCGTTACGGGCTCGAGTTTCCGATCTCTCTCGTTCACTTCGAGGCGTCCCGTGGTGGCCCAGCGTCTGTGGATACCGGGCGATGGCGACAGGTAAAATAGGTCTCCGTTCAGGCCTGTGAGTGTCAGTGGCACGCCATTGGCTCGAGCGATGGCAGCATTGGCTTGCATATGGTGCTGCTCCCCGTGGACGGGGATACTGAGCTTCGGCTTTAAGGCTCGGTATAAGTCGGCTAATTCATCCTCGCACGGGTGGCCTGACGCATGAAGCGTGGAGGCAACCTCGTCGGCATGAACGACAGCCACACCTCGGTCTTTGAGTCCCTCAATCAAGCGATGCACGTTTTCCTCATTTCCAGGAATAGTCTTGGATGAAAAGATGACCGTGTCACCCTCGCTTAATGACAGGTGTGGATGAGTGTCCATCATCAATCGATGAAGCGCAGCGCCGACCTCACCTTGGGTTCCGGTCGCTACCGCCAGCACCTCATTTTCAGG
>JABIZW010000161.1 GCA_018666295.1 Halieaceae bacterium | reverse complement strand
GGCCGTGACCTTCTCAGTCTCTCTGAGCGTGAGCTCCGAGGCATTCGTGGTTCCGATATTGCCATGATCTTCCAAGACCCAATGACCTGTCTAAACCCCTACATGCGAATTGGTGAACAACTCATCGAGCCGCTGATTGTGCACGGCGTCGCCAACAAGGAGGCCGCAACACAGCGTGCGATTGCGCTTTTAGATGAAGTGGGTATTCAGAATCCCGAAGTCGCGATGCAGGCGTACCCTTTCGAATTCTCCGGCGGTATGCGGCAGCGGGTCATGATAGCTATGGCCCTCATTGCTGAACCCAAGTTATTAATTGCCGATGAGCCGACAACTGCACTAGACGTCACCATTCAAGCTCAAATCTTGCGACTGATAAAAGCGCTTCAGGACAAACGAGACATTGGGGTTCTTTTCATCAGTCACGATCTGGCTGTAGTGTCCGATATTGCCGATCATATTGTGGTGATGGAAAAAGGCCATGTTGTCGAGCAAGGCACGCCTTCGGCGATCTTCTCGCAAGCGCAGCACCCGTACACGCAAAAGCTGTTAGCGGCCATTCCGAGTGGCGAGACGCCTAAATCAGACGCAGACCGCCCCAACTTAATTACCGCGACTAATCTTAAGACCTATTTCACCAGCAACAACGCCGAAGAGCCCGTCAAAGCGGTTGACGATGTCTCACTCACCATCCGTCAAGGTGAGGTCCTCGGACTGGTCGGCGAATCCGGTAGCGGAAAGTCGACGTTTGGCCGATCGCTACTGCGCCTAACCCCCATTACCGACGGCCGAATCAGTTTTGACGGTATTGATGTGGGTGGACTGGACCGAAACAACCTAAAAGCGCTGCGCCGACGAATGCAAATGATCTTCCAAGATCCCTACGCATCGCTCAACCCGCGTATGACCGTTTACGACACACTTGCTGAGCCACTACTGCTCCACAAAATTGTCACGCGTTCACATCTGGACAATGCCATCAAAGCGCTGATGGACAACGTCGGGTTGGCAAGGAGCTTTGCTAAAAAATACCCTCACGAATTTTCCGGTGGGCAACGTCAGCGGATTGCCATTGGTCGAGCGCTGGCAACAAAGCCAGAATTCATCGTCGCAGACGAACCAGTATCAGCCCTCGATGTGACTATTCAGGCACAAATTTTAGACCTGCTTAAGGACCTCAAAGACGAGTACGGCTTAACGATGCTCTTTGTGTCTCATGACCTCGCCGTCATTCGCCAAATTGCCGATCGAGTTGCAGTGCTCTACCGAGGCAAGCTTGAAGAAGTGGGTGACACGGCTCGCGTATTCAACACGCCAGAAAGCGATTACACACGGCAGTTACTGTCCGCAATACCGGGACAATCTGCAGCTTAAAAGTGCCCTATTATTAGGGCGCTCAGTCGCGCTCACTAAACCGCCTGTCACCGGCTCTACACAAGAGTGGTTCGCTTTCATTAATCTGGTACTGACTCTCCAAAATTGTTGATAAAAACCGCCATTTCGCGGTCACCTCTGTCGGTGTCATCTCA
Organism: Halieaceae bacterium; assembly: GCA_018666295.1. GTDB lineage: Bacteria > Pseudomonadota > Gammaproteobacteria > Pseudomonadales > Halieaceae > Luminiphilus. The sequence goes on along the minus strand of JABIZW010000161.1, from coordinate 51,291 downwards.
ACCACAGTCCAACCTCGGCGTGTCGTATCAAGGTCAAACAGTTCAGTGCTGCTGGCTTTAAATGCCTCTTGCATCATCTGCGATGGCGCTGGAAGGTAGGCTTCCATGCCCGGACTCGTGACGCCGGGTGTGCCAATCTCTACACCCACCTCGTCCCCTTGCTGATTCTGCATATTGAAAGCCCACGCATTGTGCGTATCGCCCGCCAACACAACCGGGTTGGGTGCAAATTGCTTGAAGAGACCGTGAATCCGCTCGCGACAAACGGGATACCCGTCCCAGGCGTCGAGGTTTAATGGCAATTTCGCTCGCGCAATTTGCTCAAGCCGTTCTAAACGAGGTCTGTACCGATCAGCCAGATCCAGCTCGTCCAGCGTTTCTTTGGGGATCAGCGGCGTAATCAGTTTTCCCATGAGCACCTGTTGGCCAATAATCTGCCAAATCGCGCCTCGATCCTGACTATCCGCAAGCTGAGACGCGAGCCAATTCTCTTGATCAGCACCCAAAATAGTGCGCTGCGGATTCATCAGTAGATCCTTAACAAAGGCCTCAGGACCACCCGCCTTAGCGATATCACGCTGGTAATCAAGCTGCTCGTCGCGCCCCTGTAACCGTGTATCAAGCATAATTAGGTCGGCGAGTTGGCCGATTTGAAATCTGCGATAAATCGCTGCTTGATCGGTTTGAGCGGCTGTTCGTATGGGCATCCACTCGTGATAGGCCGTCCGCGCCGCTGCAATACGCTCGTCAAAGTCGCCCTCTCCCTCATTGTGGTTTTCTGCACCCCCTCGCCAGGTGTTGTTCATTAATTCATGGTCGTCCCATACGCAAATCCAAGGATGAGCCGCGTGAGCGGCCTGAAGGTCCTTGTCTGAGCGATATACCGCGTAACGCGCTCGATAGTCATCAAGAGAAATAATCTCATTTTGGGGCTCGACGACCCGACCCAACGTGTCCTCTGCTATGGGGTTCACATAGCGTCCGCGCGCGTATTCATAAATGTAGTCACCCAAGTGCAATACCAAATCAAGGTCACTTTTCGCCATGTCGTCATAGGCATGAAAATAGCCCTGCGGGTAATTTGAGCACGACGCCACCCCAAGTCGAAAGCGATCAACCGCTCCCACAGGGAGCGTCTTTGTGCTGCCGGTCTCAGATCGATGTCCATCGATAACAAATCGATAAAAGTAACGCTGCCCTGACTTTAAGCCTGTGACATCAACCTTAATTGTGAAATCTCGATAACGGTGCGTTGACGTCATACCACTGGCAGCAATATCGCCAAACGCCCGATCGTAAGCCACTTGCCAGATGATATTTTCAGCGCGCGCCACATTCCCTTCAGGGACGTACCGTGACCACAAGATCACCCGATCCGAAAGAGGGTCGCCAGAGGCAACGCCATGAGTAAAACCACGGTTTCCCGCACTTGCAGCCAGCACACGGTTGACGCTCAAAGCACCCGCACCGGCACCAATACCCTGAAGCACCTTTCTGCGATTAATCATCATCTTGTGGCCCCTTATTACCGTGAGCGGGAGTATCGCCGCCCTCCATTAAACATTCGTGACTGACTTGTGACTGACTCGTGTCTTAGTCCTGACTGACTCATACCCCGCACAACCCTCACTCTAAGAAAGAAGCTCTCTTTAACAAAGGGACTCTATCTACGACACAGACTCTTTGGTTCTGGGCATGCCATAACCTATGCGACAATACACCCATGAGCAATACAGTGAACGACAGTATCTACAGCCCTTGGCGCTTCAATACCGCGCCTTGTATGGACTGGTCCGACCGGCATTGCCGCTATTTTTGGCGACTCATGACGCGACATACGCGTGTCTACACTGAAATGGTAACGACTGGCGCACTCATACACGGCGACCGTGAACGACACCTGCGATTTAATGACGAAGAACACCCCGTCGCGCTCCAGTTAGGTGGTTCCTCACCCGAGGATCTTGCTGTTGCTGCAAAAATGGGCGAAGACGCCGGTTATGACGAGATCAACCTTAACTGCGGGTGTCCGTCTGATCGGGTTCAAAACGGCACATTCGGCGCCTGCTTAATGCGTCAGCCGCTGCGAGTACGTGAGTGTGTCGCCGCGATGAATGACGCGGTATCGGTTCCAGTAACCGTCAAGCACCGCCTTGGCGTCGATGACGATAACAGCTACGACATACTCAGAGACTTTGTCGGTACCGTCGCGCAAGGCGGCAGCCAAGTGTTTATCGCCCATTCGCGAAACGCTTGGCTGCAGGGCTTGTCGCCAAAGGAGAATCGAGAGGTCCCCCCACTCAAGTACGAATGGGTCTATCAACTTAAACGCGACTTCCCCGATCTTACCATCGTCATTAACGGGGGTATTACATCGCTCGAGGCCTGTGTTGAGCACCTAAATCACGTCGACGGAGTCATGTTAGGGCGCGAAGCCTATCAAAATCCCTGGCTTTTGAGTCAGGTCGACCACCAGCTCTTCGGGGCCGAGGCGCCGTCAATGAGTCGGTCTGAGCTTGCAAACGCCTTGCTACCCTACCTTCAAGAAACGTTGTCCCAGGGGGGTCGCATCAATCACGTGCTCCGGCATGTTCTAGGGCTTTATCAACGTCAACCCGGGGGCAAAGTGTTTAGACGCCTTTTGAGCGAAGGAATGCATCGAGAGGGAGCTGATACTGAACTTTTCCGATCAGCAGTGGCTCACACGGAACAAATGATTGAACGCCGCAGCGCTTAAAAGTCCTCGTCCCACTCATCGTCCTCAAAGTCAGAGAAGGTGTCGACCACGATACCGTCGTTCACCTGGGCTTCACGATTTTGCAGGTAAGCGTCGCGAATAAAGACATAACGATCGCCCGTTATCAGCTCTTCCGCCTCCAGTAAGTCAGCGCGATACTCAAGCACGCGCAAGCCCCGAGTGCCCCAGGTAATCGCATCATCGTCAAACAAATAGTCGTTGGCGGACATAAAGCTGTCCGTAAGGTCACCAAACCCCGACCGGAAGGTTCTGGGGCCCAGAAACGGCAGCATGACGTAAGGTCCCTCGGGAGTCCCCCACCGCGCCAACGTGTGGCCGAAATCGGTCTCGTAACGCTCTATCCCCATATCAGTCGCAACGTCAATCGTGCCCAAAATGCCCAGTGTCGAGTTGACGAGTACCCGCCCAGTATTTTTGACCGCAGGGACGGGTCGCCCTTGGAGAAGTGCATTGAGCGCCGCATTCACGTCAGACAGGTTTTCATAGGCATTCACAAAGCCCTGCCGAATCGGACGCGGCACCGCCGTATCATAAGCCACCGCAATTGGGCGCAGAAACGCTTCATCCGCAGCGTCGTTGAACTTTAAAATATCGCGATTGAGAGATTCAAAGGGGTCGTCATTCGCATTCACCGAAGCGGCAGGCAGCAAAGCGCCCACAACCAGTGACATGCAACAAAACGATTTTAAAAAACTTTGCACCAATGAAAGCCTCCTACAACCCTCAATCGCACTTTATCAAAAATAACAGCGCATTTAACGTGGATTATTCGTCATCCAGTGCTCAACGGATTGCCACTGCTGATCGAGGCGTTTGGCAGATACGGGAAGTTTGGTGCCTAACTGCTGAGCGAAGAGCGAGACTCTAAACTCCTCGAGCATCCAGCGAAATTGGACAGCTTCAGGTGATAGCACCTCCAGACCGGGATAATCTCGTCTTCCCTTCGCTAAACGCTCCAGCTGCAGCGCGAGCATGGCCATCGACTTTTCGTCCTTACTGCCCTGAGCCGACAACCGCTCAGCTCGATTGAGCAAGGCCTTGAGGTAACGCGGATAGTAAGAGAGGTACTGTGTTGGCGTCTCAACGAGGCGCTTTGCCTCAAAGAGCGCTTGCAGCTGCGCGGTCATGTCGGCACGCGAGGCTGCGTATTCACTTACTTTATAACGGGCCAGTGTCGCACTCGCTTGAGCCGCTGTTTTCACAGCGACCATCAAATGATTGCCCATCTCAAGTACATGAGGCACCCATTGAGCGTTCACAACGCGCTGAGCCTCGGCAAACTGTTCAGGTGAGCGCGGCAGCGCCCTCCCTTCCAAAAGCCTCCAGAGCCCACCCTCGATAAGCGCATCGATCAACGGCTCTCGCTCAAGACGTGCACCCGCCAAGGAAAGCGTTGCCGCATTATCGACAAATAATTGTTTCTTCAGGTATTTCGCCGTCTTTAAATCACTCTGTAATAGCAGTCCCGCGACGCCCAATCGGTGCTGACGATCCGCCTCTGACGGATAATCCAACAGCCGGATCGCCAGTTGCCCTGACCCCTCTTTAATCACAGCAGGATAAGCAAGGACCTCAGTGCCCGCAGACTTTCCTCGCCATTCAGTCGGCAGTGTTTGGAAATCCCACCGCGTTACGTTGACGCGCTCTAGGTTATTGCGGGTGGTCACGACCTCGACGGGTGACTCCGTTCTAAACTGTGCGACTAAGGTCTTGAGGTCACGTCCTTCTGCAAGCACCTTCTTTCGATCGTCAACGACTCGAATGTTCATCTGATAAAACGGCTCTAAAGAAACTTGCTCCCAGTCTCTAAGCGACACAGAAACACCGCGCAGCACCTTAATTTCTCGACTGAGCGCCTGCGATAACGGCTCATCGTTTGTGATGAGCCGTTCCAGCAATGCATCCGCCACATCGGGAGCAGGCACTAACTGTTTTCGCAAGGGCTTGGGAAGCGCTTTAATCAGGGCAATCAATTTGTCCCTCAACAGCCCAGGAACCAACCACTCAAATAGATAACGCGGTGCACGGTTTAAAAGCGCACGCGGAATAATGACGCTCACGCCATCTTGTTGACCACCCGGCTCAAATTGATACACCAGCTGGAAGCTCACGCCCTTGCTGTCCAACGTTTTAGGGAATTGCGCCTCAACTTCTCCGCCCGGGTCTCGGGTAAGCACTTGCTCACGCTTCATCCGCAGGCTGCTGTCCGCCGTGCTATCGCGTCGAAGCCACTTATCCAAGGCGACCGCGCTGGCACAATCCTCGGGTAGCCTCTCGTCGTAAAAGCGAACCATTGATTCATCATCAACCAATAGATCGCGCCGACGTACCCGAGACTCAAGCGCCATGACCTCGCTGACAAGCGTTTGGTTGTGTTTAAGAAACCCTGGAGCATGCCTGAAATTATTCGACACCAATCCGTCACGGATCATAATCTCGCGCGACGTCTTCTGATCAATACTGGCATAGTGCACCCGCTGCCCGTCACTGACCGTAAGTCCAAAAAGCGAAACTCGCTCCTTCGCCATCACTCGTCCTGAACGAGCACTCCACGCAGGCTCGTAGTGGTGTCGCTTGAGCAGCAGCGGATTAGTCTCCAATAACCACTCGGGCTCAATAGCCGCACACTGTCGGGCAAACACTTGTGATGTCTCCACCAGCTCTGCGGCCATCAACCACTTCGGTGGCTTTTTATACTGGCTCGAGGCCGGAAAGACCTGCGCCTTCCGATTGCGTGCGGCATTGAATCGTCGCCCCTCATCCTGCTGAGCCACGTTGCCTAACAACCCGGTCAGCAGCGCGCGATGAATAGCGGCGTATTGCTCATCATCCGGTTTCATAGGCGCAACTCGAAAGTTCATCTGACGGCACGAGACGACAAGTTGATAATGAACTTCGCGCCACTCTCGAACCCGCAGATACGATAAAAACTCGCGCTCGCACAATTTCCTCAACTGATTTTGAGTCAGTGCCTGACGCTGCTCCTCGAGGTAGCGCCACAAATTTAGCCAAGCCATAAAATCGGAGCGACTGTCGTTGAAACGCGCATGTTGCTGATCTGACTGCGCCCGCTTCTCTGGTGGTCGCTCACGTGGGTCTTGTACCGACAGCGCACTGACGATGACTAAACCCTCGTTGAGACAATCGCGACTCGCAGCGTCAAGCAAAATGCGGCCAAGCTTAGGGTCAACCGGAAGTTTCGCCATGGCTCTACCGATGGGTGTGAGTTTCGCATGGGCATCGACTGCACCCAGTTCGGTCAACAACCGAAATCCATCGCGAACCATCTTGGCGTCTGGAGGATCCACAAAGGGGAACTTACGCACATCGCCAAGACCGAGCTCCAACATGCGAAGAATGACCGATGCAAGATGGGTCCGCAGTATCTCTGCGTCGGTAAACTCGGCGCGAGCAAGGAAGTCCTCCTCAGAGTAAAGGCGAAAACACACACCCTCGGCGACGCGCCCACAACGCCCCTTTCGTTGGTTTGCGCTTGCTTGGGAAATCGACTCAATCGGGAGTCTCTGTAAGCCTGAGCGATGACTGTAACGGCTTATGCGCGCATCACCCGGATCGATCACGTAACGTATTCCCGGCACGGTGAGCGACGTTTCAGCAACATTAGTGGCAAGGACGACGCGCAGGCCCCGCCCCGATGGATTAAATACGCGATTTTGCTCAGCGTTACTCAACCGCGCATAAAGCGGAAGCACCTGTATGCGATCGCGGCCCCGCAGCGCCTTCGCCAGATCACGAATTTGCCGCTCGCCCGGACAAAAAACCAAGATATCGCCGCGCGGACCGAAGTGCTCCTCGGCGATCTCATCGACAAGTTGCACGACTTGCTGCTGAACACCACGATCACGGTCTTCAACGCTGTCGAGATAGCGGACTTCAACCGGGAACGTCCGACCAGAGACTTCGATGATGGGCGCATCGTTAAAGTGTTTACTAAATCGTTCAACATCGATCGTCGCCGACGTAATAATGACTTTTAAATCGGGTCGTTTGGGCAGTAAACGCTTGAGATAGCCCAATATAAAGTCAATATTGAGGCTTCGTTCATGCGCCTCATCAATAATGAGCGTGTCATAGGCTTGTAACTGTCGGTCACGGGAGAGCTCCGCCAGCAGGATACCATCGGTCATTACTTTAACCGCAGTCTGCTCAGTCACATCGTCGTTAAAACGAACCTGATAGCCTACCAACTGGCCGACAGAGGTCTTGAGTTCCTCTGCGATGCGAGTCGATACCGCCCGCGCGGCAATGCGTCGTGGCTGAGTGTGACCGATACGCTTGTATTTTCCGCGACCCAGTTCGAGACACATTTTGGGGAGCTGGGTCGTCTTACCGGAGCCTGTTTCACCGGCCACTATCACCACTTGATGTGCTGAAATGGCGCGCATAATGTCATCTTTGCGCGCGACAACCGGGAGACCTTCTGGGTAGTCTATGCGTTGAGGGATCAGACGCTCGACCTGTTGTTCCTGTGGTTCTCTTCTCACTCGCTCCTCAACTCAACTGCGCAACACCCTAGTCGTTTGCCGCTTCGTCCCTCAGTTCACGACGAAGAATCTTACCGACGTTAGTTTTGGGTAGATCGTCTCTGAAGACGATCGACTTAGGCACCTTGTAGCCTGTCACCTGCTCCCGCATATAGGTGATGACGTCGTCTTCAGTGAGTGCTGTATCCGACTTTACAACATACATGCGAATGCCCTCTCCCGTCGCTTCTGAAGGCACACCGACGGCGGCACATTCGAGCACACCAGGATGTTTCGCACAGACGTCCTCAAGTTCGTTGGGATACACATTAAAACCCGAGACAATGATCATGTCCTTAATGCGATCTACGATTTTGAGGTAACCATCGGGCTGGATCACGGCGACATCACCGGTCGAAAACCACCCGCTTTCGTCAAGCACCTCTGCGGTGGCCTCAGGCCGCTGCCAATAGCCTTGCATGACCTGTGGACCCTTGATGCACAGCTCGCCTGCATCCCCAAATCCGAGCGTCTCGCCGTGTTCGTTCACGGTTTTTACTTCTGTTTGCGGTACAGGAATACCAATAGTGCCCAACTGCCGCCCATTCCCGGGATTACTGGTCGCTGTTGGCGAGGTCTCGGTTAACCCGTAACCCTCATAGACTTTACACTCTGTGACTTCAGCCCAACGCTCTGCCGCGTCCTGCGTCAATGCCATGCCGCCCGACATCGTGAGCGCTAAATTTTCAAAGGTTAAGCTCTGAAACCGCGGGTCATTACACAGCGCCACAAATAGCGTGTTTAGACCACAGAATACGGTCGGCTTGTATTGCTCAAAAGCGTCCACTACCGACCCTAAGTCTCGCGGATTGGGAATAAACAGCGTATGCGCGCCCTTTTTTAATGAATACATGGAAATAGTGAACGCGTAGATGTGGTAAACCGGGAGCGGCTGCATGAAAACACTGCCCTGCGCCTCGATACCAAACGTCTCAAAAAAACCATCGAGCTGCATCACATTGGCAACGATATTTCCGTGGCTCAACATAGCGCCCTTCGCCAAACCTGTTGTACCGCCCGTGTACTGAAGCATCGCAAGGTCATCAAGCGACACGTCGACTGGCGTAAAGGCCTGGGTTGCACCACGCCGCAGCGCCTGATTGAACTTTATGACATTGGAAAAATGGACCTTCGGCACCATTTTTTTAACATATTTGACCACGCCATTGACGAGCCAGCGCTTAGGAATCGGGTGCAGGTCAGCGATCTCCGTCAGAACAACCCGCTCGACCTTCGTTTTCGCGACGACCTTTGACGCAACTTCAGCCACATTAGCCTGGACAACCAGTACCCGAGCTCCCGAGTCATTAAGCTGATGCTCCAGCTCGCGCTCTGTGTAAAGTGGGTTGGTATTAACGACAACCATGCCAGCTCGTAAAGTACCCATACAAGCCACCAGATACTGCATCAAGTTAGGCATCTGAATCGCCACGCGATCGCCCTTTGCAAGCCCGGAGTCGATCTGCAGCCAGCTGGCAAAATCACCTGACAGCCTGTCAAGCTCTTGGTAGGTCAGTGCGTGTCCAAGACTCGAACACACGGGCAGGTCTGAGAAATTGCGCATAGCCTCTTCGAACAGGCTTACGATAGACGGATAAGCCGTGACATCGACATTCCACTCAATATTGAGATCTTGGTACCGAGCCGCAATAGCGGCACTGATATCGGCTTGCATTCGGTTAACCCCGTTTTATTCGTTATGATGTTTTTCTAATGTCTATTCTGATGTGTTTTCTGATGTATTTCCTAAAACACGTCAATCAGTGACCCACGCGAGGCCCCCATGGAAGTAACAAATAGTACATTTGACGAACTTGCGGTAGGAGATGGTATAGAAGTTAGTCGTCTAGTCACAGCGCGGGACGTCGAACTTTTCGCCGTGGTGTCAGGTGACCACAATCCACTTCACCTCGACCCTGAGTATGCAGCGACAACACAATTCGGCGAATGTATCGGGCATGGAATGCTCATTGGGGCGTTCGTCAGTGCCGTAATTGGACTGGAATTTCCCGGTCCCGGCACCGTGTACCTGGGACAAAATCTCGAGTTCCGCTCCCCCATTTTTCTCGGAGATACGCTTACCATTGCACTGACCGTGGACAGCAAGCACCCTAAAAAGCCGTGGGTCAGCCTGTCCTTATCAGTAAAAAACCAAGAGGGTAAAGAAGTCTGTCGCGGCGAGTCGCGCGTTATTGCACCCACACAAAAACAAACCGTGAAAGTGATACCGCCGCCTGCTGTTGAACTCTTAGATCACGACTCCCCGCGATTAGCAGCGCCGGCAAACTGATTAGGGTCCATGTATAAAAGTTCCATAACAATGAGCGGCTCACGGGCTGACGGTGTCATCGACACCATCAAGACGTTAATCTCGGTCTCGTGCTGAGTCGGACCCGAAGCGCCCATCAGTCGGGTGTGTGTGGGGTTTCCATCACCGTCTCTGCCCTCGAATAGTTTGAGGGCGCCTTCCCTGCTCAGCGCGGTCAACAGTTCTTGGAGCAACGCCATAATGCTATCGCGAAACTTGGAGTAATTGAGGTCTCCCTGGTACTCCGCATGATTAAGTTTGACATCTAATTGAACCGTCTCGTCGCCCTCGAACTCGAGTTGAGTCACGTGAACCAGCTCGCCGTCCACGAGGCGTCGATAAATACTTTTAGACACGGTTCTCGTCGTTTCAATAAAAGCCTTGTTTAACAAGTGAGCAGTCAGTTGGCCCAACTGGTCGTTTGTCATCGTAGAATTACCCAAGGCCATAATTTTTCCCCAAAAAAACAGTGCGAATGACGAATAGCTTACAATGACCGCTCGCATCACCACGTATGCGAATTACGGCGTCTTTGCGTCGATGTGAGAGCTTATCAGTATGATCGAGCGAGGCAACAAAGATTGGCAGTTAATGTCTCGTCCCGAGATCGATTTTGTCGACGGGACACCGCGATCCGCTCAATTCGATGACGACTACTACTCCCCAACAGATGGGTTAGCGGAGAGCGAGTACGTGTTCCTCGAAGGCGCCGACGTAAGAGGGCAGATGGCGTCTCTCGCGCCAGGACAAACGCTCGTGATCACAGAGCTGGGCGTCGGAACCGCACTGAACCTGTTGCTTCTCATGGAAGCATGGCAGGACGTTGGACCCGCTGAAGCCCACTGCCACTACATTGGAATCGAAAAATACCCCCTGACCCTGACGCAACTTAAGACACTCAACAGCCCTTTTAATCGTCTGAGCAAAAATTTAAACACGCTCCTTGAGCGTTGGCCAAGCCCACTCCCGGGCTGCCACCGACGGAAAAATGTAGTCAAAGGATTCATGGCCGACTTTTGGTTCGAGGATGTCAAAGAAGCCCTCATTGATCTTCAAAGCCACCATCAACGTTGGGTTGATATCTGGTTTCTCGACGGATTCACTCCCGTTAGGAACGAGGCCATGTGGAGTGGTCAGGTCCTAGATTGCGTTGCCCGACTCAGCACGCCAGGCGCAGTGATTGCGACATTTACAGCTGCGGGTTGGGTCCGAAAGCGCATTGAAGAGAGCGGCTTCACGGTCACTAAACGTGCAGGTTTCGGAAAAAAACGCGAATGTATTCACGCACACTTCCTGAGCGATATATCGACCATAACCACACAATTCCCAAGCTCCGAATTAACACAGTGGGACCAACCCCAATACTGGGTTGCGCCCGAACACTGCCTCGTTATCGGGGGCGGCATGGCTGGCTGTCACATCGCTCGGAACATGGCTGAGATGGGGTGTCGCGTGACCCTGCTGGAGCAAAATCAGATCGCCTCTGGAGGCTCTGTGCAACCTCAGGGAGTCATCTATACTCGACCCTCGCACAAGCATAGCAAGCTCTCGGATTTTTCACTGAGCGCCTACGCCTACTCGGTGGACCATCACTATCAGAAATTTGCCAGCACCGCGCTCGAGGTGGGCGTAGACGGTGAACTCAATGGGTACATCCAGCTAAGCGACCCACAAACCCACGAAAGGCTGGGCAGCACATTTGACGACCCTGATAGTCCACTGCGACTCATTAGTGCGTCTGAAGCCAGTCGAATCTCTGGGGTTAAGCTTGAACGACCCGGCATCCACTTCCCGCAGTCGGGGTGGCTCAACCCTCAAGGAATCTGCCGGGAACTGCTGGAGCATGACAATATCCGGGTGATTGAGGGTGTGGGTCCCATCACACTTGAACAGCACGACTCTCTCCTCTGGATCGCCTGTAACGCCGAAGGAAAAACCTTGGCGGTCGGCGACACCAGTGTCGTAACCACTGCATGGGCTGCGAATCAAGACAAGAGACTGAGTTGGCTCCCGCTCCAGCCAATTCGCGGACAGACGACCATGCTTGATTCAAAGGGCGCACTGGCGCACCTCAACTGCACCGTCTGCCATGAAGGTTACACCCCCCCAGCACGACTTGGATCACATTGTGTCGGAGCCACCTACGGTCTCAACGACGTCGAGACAGATGAACGTGACGAGGATCACCAAACCAACGTTAACCAGCTCATTCACAATATCCCCTCGCTTGCCGAATCCGTCACAGCCGAGTCACTTCGTGGTGCCGCGGCTATTCGCTGCGCCACTAGCGATTACCTTCCCATCGTCGGCTCAGTTCCTAACGAGGCCGAATTTAATGCGACCTTCGCAGGATTGAGGCACAACAGAAAGCGAATAATTAATGCAAAGCAACCGAACTATTCAGGTCTTTGGCTTATGACCGGCCTGGGGTCACGCGGGCTCACCTCAGCGCCCATTCTCGCGGAAGTCCTCGTGTCTCAAATGTTCCGACGGGCGCCTCCGCTGCCTCGCTACCTGCTACAAGCAATCTCCCCGGCGCGATTTTTAAAGCGCCGGTTGATTAAGGGGAACTGATGAACACTCCCTGCCTGAACCCGGGCTTAAAAATAGCGCTAACACTTTTACTCATGGTGCCTGGGCTGTCGTCAGACCTGATCGCAGACGAGATTCAGGTCTTTGACTATGAGGTCGTCGAGAAACGCGCCATTAATCGCGAAAATTTCACGCAGGGTCTCTTAATTTGGAATGATGCCTTGTGGGTCAGCTCGGGTCTCTACGGCGAGTCGTTTATCGCACGATCGGACTGGCCCTCCATGACTAATCGCAGCCGTAAGAATCTTCCTAGCAAATGGTTTGCAGAGGGCTTGGCCGAGTTAGGAGGACAGCTGTATCTACTGACGTGGCGATCGCAAAAGATGCTCGTTATAGACCCTCAAGATCTGTCCATTATCTCGACAATCCCATTGCCTGGGGAGGGATGGGGCGTCACCAGCGATGGTGAACAGCTTTATGTCTCCAACGGAACAGCTCAGTTGTCCGTATGGCAGGACAGCAAGCAAGTCAAAACAATCAAGGTCACGCTTAACGGAAAGCCTATTTCCCGACTCAACGAGCTTGAATGGATCAATGGGGAAATCTGGGCAAATGTATGGCTCACTGATCAGATTGTGCGAATCGATCCCACCTCAGGGCAAATCAGCAGTATCATTGACGTCTCGCACTTATTACCCGCAGGCGAACGCCAGCCAGGTACCGATGTACTCAACGGCATTGCTTTTGATCCCCGTAACAAGGGAATCTGGTTAAGCGGTAAACGATGGCCTTATCTCTACCGGATTAAACCGGTAGAACGGTCCGGCAAGAAACCATAGGAAAAAACATGAATGCAGTAGCGACACCATCAGTTCACCCAGCCTTCGAGCTGGCGCGCAAAGTCACCATTGAATCCCTCGGCATCGAGGTGCAAGAGTATCTGCACTTGGCAACCGGCGCGCGGCATCTACACATGGCAACCGACTCGGACGAGAACGTTTTTATGGTAGCGCTGAAGACTGTTCCGGAGGACTCAACCGGCGTCGCTCATATTTTGGAACACACAGTGCTGTGTGGCAGTGAGAAGTACCCGGTCCGCGACCCGTTTTTCATGATGTTACGGCGCTCTCTCAACACGTTTATGAATGCGTTCACCAGCTCAGACTGGACCGCCTACCCCTTCGCCACACAAAATCCAAAAGATTTTGACAACCTACTTTCTGTTTATTTAGATGCTGTATTTTTCTCTCGACTTGATCCTCTCGACTTTGCACAAGAGGGACATCGTATTGAGCTGGCAACTGAAGATCCCGACGCGCCTTTGGTCTATAAAGGCGTCGTTTTCAACGAGATGAAAGGTGCTATGTCCTCAATATCGTCTGTCTTGTGGGATCGACTTTGTTTTGAGTTATTCCCCACAAGCACTTATCACCACAACAGTGGCGGTGACCCTGAGGCGATACCAAATCTTAGCTACGAGCAGCTGATGGCATTTTATAAAGGCCACTACCACCCCAGTAATGCCATTTTACTGACGTTTGGCAATCTTCCAGTCTCACAGCACCATGATGTTTTTGAGCGCGAGGCTCTCGGGCGCTTTGAAAAATCCAGTGAACAGATTGAAGTCGGTCTTGAGGTGCCTTTTTCAGAACCCAGACGTGCCGCACATCACTACGCCCTCGAAGACACCGACACGAGCGACAAAACACACCTAATCATGGGGTGGAAGTTGGGCGAAAGCTCAGACCTAGACACACTCTTGGAAGCACAGCTCTTATCTTCTGTACTGATGGAAAACAGCGCCTCACCGCTCATGCAGTGGTTAGAAACCAATGATCTTGGGACAGCACCGTCACCGCTATGTGGTCTCGAAGACTCCATGCGGGAAATGGTTCTTTGCTGCGGTATCGAGGGGAGTAATGAGGACCAAGCTAGTGCGTTCGAGACTCAAGTCCTTGACGTTATTCGAACCGTCTCAGACGAAGGGGTGAGCCCAGAGCGACTCGAAGCGATATTGCATCAGATCGAATTGCACCAGCGTGAAATCACAGGTGATGGAATGCCTTACGGACTCAATTTAATGCTGCGGGCTCTTGGGGCTGCGACGCATAACGGCGACGCTGTCGCCGCGCTTGATCTCAGCCCCGCGGTAGAGCGATTACGCCAAAAGATCACGAATCCTGACTTTATCAAAACTCGGTTACGTGAACTCGTACTTGAGAATCCGCATCGAGTGACCCTTGTTGTCGCACCTGACTCCAGACTTGACCAGCAGCGCAAGGAACGCGAGACAGCTCGCTTACAGGCAATAAGAGCAGATCTCGATCAGTCCGCTATCGACAACATCCGCAAACTCGCGCAGGACCTGGAAGACCGCCAAAATCAGGTGGATGACGTCAGCATACTGCCCAAAGTAGGTCTTGCTGATATTCCAAAAGACGTTGTAACGCCCGCATTGACGCGTCTAGATATTGATGAACAGACACAACATTTTGTTGGAACGGCAGGTACCAACGGCTTAGTCTATCAACAGATCGCGTTGAAATTACCGGTCTTGACCCCCGCTCAACAAGAGCGACTTCCCCTTCTGTGTGCCCTTGCCACTGAGGTGGGACTAGGGGACACGACGTACCTTGAGATCCAAGACCGGCAGTCTGCAAGTGTAGGCAGTTTGAGTCTGAGTGTGTCCACTCGGGCATCCAGATCTGATGTCAATGACATCTCTGGCTTTTTGGTCATGTCCTCTAAAGCGCTCGCGCACAAAGTTTCCGATCAAACCCGCTTAATGACGGACACACTGACTGCGGCGTCATTTGTTGAGGCCGATCGTGTTCGAGAATTGGTTAAACAGATACGCGCCCGCAGAGATCAGAGCATCTCGGGGGCAGGCCACAGCCTAGCGATGACTGCGGCTTGCGCAAGCATGAGTCCCTTGGCAAATCTTTACCACAGACAAAGCGGGCTTGAGGGTATCGCCCGCCTCCGTCACTTAGACGATAGCTTAGCAGATCCGTCGAGCCTTAGATCTTTGAGTGAGGAACTGACCGCACTGCGAACGCATCTACTCACCACATCGTCGGTAAACCTGCTGACGGTAAGCGATTCTCAAAACTGCGAGGCAGCAACAAACCAGTTGAGGAGTGCCGCACATGGACTGACCTCTGCCGGAAACCTGCAGCCGTGGTCATTGTCAGAAAGCGCGGGTGGGAGCAATCAAATCTGGGCAGCCAATACGCAGGTAAACTTCTGCGCAAAGGCTTACCCGACAGTGTCGAGTGGCCACCCAGATGCGCCGACACTTTCGGTGTTAGCGGCCTACCTCAGAAATGGTTTTTTGCATCGAAGCATACGCGAGCAAGGCGGTGCCTACGGTGGCGGTGCAAGTCACGACGGCAATGTGGGTGCCTTCCGTTTCTTTTCGTACCGAGACCCTCGAAATCTAGAAACCCTTTCTGACTTTGACGCGTCGATCGACTGGGTACTCTCGGCTGAGCCTGACTCATTGGCTTTAGAAGAGGCTATTCTCAGCGTCATTTCGAGCTTGGATAAGCCCGCATCACCCTCAGGTGAAGTCAAAAAGGCGTTTTATGACGGTCTTTACGGCCGAACTGCAGATCACAAACGCGAACTCAGAGCGTCAATTGTGTCGACAACGGTAGAAGATTTGCGGCGGGTGACAGACACCTACCTGAAACCGGAAGTCGGCTGTTCGGTGATCTTGACAGACCCCAAGACAGCAGCGAGTCAGGCACTTGTTGATCTAGGCTGGACTCATCACGATCTCGCGTAAACACGCGCAAGCCGTGCTCAAAGCTCCAGGGCAATCCCTTGATTGCCCTGGAGCCAAATACTCTGCCAATCGTCAAGATCCAGCGAAAGATAGCCGCGAGTAGGGTCTGCGACTGAAACATGACCGCGGTCAATTCCTTCAACGACAGTGAAATGTCCAAGGTCATCGAGCTGCACCCACGCAATGAGGGGAAACGAGGCAGTTAGCAGCGTGTCGGTCGTCATCCATCGCGCTGTAAGCGCCTGACCGTATGCAGCGGCTAATCGCTGCAATTCACTCACCGAAAATCCACGATCTCGGTACTCTTGAGACGCAGGCGCTATCAGTGTGATTGCAAGACCCGAGAGCGAAGTCAGTGTGACCGGCTTGGGCGTACCGGCCGACAACAGCATCGCAAGCGCTGCAAGCCCGCAATTAAAAGGTGACGTCTGTTTTACTAGAGCAATGTGATTTGAATGCATATCGTTCGAAGCATTGGCCAGCGGCGTGACCCATAAAATTACTAGCACGACGATCCACACAGGAACGTTCACTTAGTCGTCTCTGACAAGTACCAAGCGTAGGCAATCTGCGCGCCGTATAGCGCGAACATCCCTGCGAACCAAGCGTTTTGAGCCGTACCATCGCTAGTCAGGGTCGAGTAGGTCAATCCTAATGCCACCCAGGTGATGGTCGGTTGTGTCATCGTCGACCAGAAGATTTGTCGTCGCTTGTGCTCAACCGCGAATACGGCAAATTTTTGAGCTAACCTCTGTTTCGAAGTGGCCATGGATGCTCCCTCAAATAAAGCCGCCGGTACGACGGCTCGTTGGAATGAGTTTGGGCGCTAACCGCGACCACCTCGCGTCTTTGGGATATAAACCCCAAAGTAATAGGCCTGAAGTGCCAAGTCGACCGTCGCGATACCAAAAATCAGAGGCCATACCGCCCCTCTAACGTCAGCTAACTCGTGCTCTAACAAAACAGATTTTTTCAGTTCGCCCGGCAGTGATAGCGTGTTGTTAATCAGGGCGTCTCGGGGTAATGCCGCAGCCGGTAGTGACAAGCAAAGTGACAGCGTTACCAGTGCAGTGGTGCTCAAACGTCTCATATAGACCCTCCTTGGTCTGATGAATCAATAGCCCTTTTTCAGGGGTCACCAGACTCTCAGAAGAGACGTGTACAGGGGAAGATCAGTTCAGCCAGATAGTGTATAAACACCAGCAGTCGACATCTCGTCTGACCTTAGGTGGTAAGCAAAGCAACAAATGTCTAACGAATCATCGCCATTTTTAACACTTGACCGTAACCTGCGACCGAGGGGACGTTGTCGAGAAGCCCTTGCTCTTTGAGCAATGATCGAAGTTTAGGCAAGTTATAACAGGGAACGCCCGCCATAAAGTGATGCTCGAGGTGGTAATTGACGTTATTGGGAGCCACCAGAAAACGCTGCCATATCGGTGCTTCCACGGTTCTTGTATTCGCGCGGACATCAGGGTTGTAAAGGTCAGGCACAACCGCATGTTCGCCCACTTGTCTCAGGCGTACGACCCACATGTAGGAGGTCAAAAACGTGAATACCCAGACAAACCAGGTCCACGCAATACCCAATGCGGCGAGAACACCAATAAACACCCCGTGAACCATGACTTGTCGGTACACCAACCGATCAGAGGTCGGAGTCTCGCGACTCATTTGACTCCCAGTCCCGCGAGCAAGCGCCTGCAATACTTTAAACCCTGTTTGCCCCGTTAAGTCCCTAAACCACTTACGCTTTAGACTCGCCTTCGAAATCGGATAGGCGTGATAGTTCGGAAGGTCAGGATCGTCTGCCGTCCCGGCCAGACGGTGATGTGCTTGGTGACCGCGAGCGTAGGCATCAAAGTCGCTGAGCACGGGCAAGGCGCAGAGCCATTGTCCTACCCAGCGATTAAGCGCTCGTGTTTTGAACAAGCTGCCATGACCCGCTTCATGCATTAGAACGGCCAAACTCAGTTGGCGACCGGGCAGCACAATCCACGCGAGTGCCAGTGTTACGATACTCGGAAAGTGGCCAACCATCATCAGAGTAGTCAGCGTTAACGTCCAGGTGCCCATTACTGCGCTCAAGGCCTTGATATCGCTGCGCTGCAGTACGGCGTCTCGCTGCTCTGTCGTAAGTACCTCAGTGGGCTTCATAGGCTTCTCCAGGGACTACTGGTCGCTGTCTGACGAGATGTTAACATGACCGCTTGGAGCTCACAGCCCACCCATCTCTAAGCAGAGAAATCATGGCAGAGGACGACCCGAAACATCTCTCGCGCAGGCTTTTGCTCGTTGAACTGAGTAAGCAGCTTGAGCGGGCGCGTGCTGAGTGGATTGCAGCGCCACTCTACCCTGGTCCGATGCAACGATTTGATAGTACTATCACCGCCATTACCGGGCAGTTACATTCGATTCCGGCAGCTGACTCAAACAAGCAAGGCAAGCGCTGGTTAAAATTTCAGCAAAAGTTAAGCGCAGGCATTGCCTGGCTGACCTTGGTCGATCTCTTGCGCAATTCACTCTCGAAGAGAGACCTGCAGTACACAGCAAGCCCCCTAGGTAGATTGTCAGAAGCTTCGATCAGCCGCTGCAACAGGCTCCTGAGTAGCGACGAGTGGAAACGCGTAAAGCGGTGGTGGTTCGGCTACCTTGACTCGTTACCCCACGAAGACTTGGAAGCGGGTCTCGACGTCACGGCGCTTGAGAAGGCGCAACACCGCCTTTTAAAACTGAGGCGACGGGTGCTCAAGCATAATCTTGACAAAGACTGGGACAAACTCGAACAGACCGTCGGGCAACTCAGGAGCCTCTTAGAGTCCGAGGGTTTGAGCGAAAATCACACGATTACAGCGTGTCGAAAAATTGAATGCAGCACCGCCGCCTGGCGACGTGCAAATGTAAACGCTGAAAATCTGAAAACACTTGCGAACTCGCCGGAACTTGACGAGCACACTGACCTGATCGAGTATCTTTTTGAGCTTCGGGCTAACGAAAAATCACGCGGCCACACACACCTCGAAGTCGTCAGAGACTTACTGCTCACCCTAAGCTTAGGCGGGACGCCGCCATCCACGTAAAGTAAGAGCGCTTAAGTCCACACAAAATACTAACCCGGTAGGCCCGTGAAGTGGCTGATATAAGCCGAAGACAATTGCCTCAAATACAACCACTCATGTTGCCTACGATGAGGTTTCTGACAAACGCATAAGGCGTCAAAATCCGTCGGTAGCGAGTACTGGAGTCAAAACGAAAATACTGTGTCCGCGTCAAAAGTCTCAGCCTCACACAGTTAATAGAAAACACCTGCGCCGCAGCCCCTTTTTTGACGACCCTTGCAGCACACGCGACAAAAATTTTAAGTTTTCTTGAGAGTTGCAGCAGAAAAGCGGGTAAAGACCCGCCTCGTGGGTGATAAAATTAAAACATGTCCAGTCACTCTCCCGTCGACACCGCAACCGCCATCACGGTCTGACAAGACCCCGGTGGCAAAAAGCTGAACAATTACTGAGTTGCGGTCGTTATTCGCTCGCAGCGCAGGTACAGTGCATCGCTGATTTGAACTTATAAAAAGGATGTTTCTATGCTCGCTTACACAACCCTTGGCGCCTCCAATCTTGACGCGGCAGTCGAATTTTACACAGCGCTCACCGAGTCAATGGGCTGGAAAAAACTCATGGGGACGGACCGCATTGTATTTTTTGGCTCATCACTTGCGGAGGCTGCGCTAGCGATTTGCACGCCGTATGACGAGGAAGCACCAAGCGCAGGAAACGGTGTCATGGTTGCCTTTCACGGCGGTAGTCCGGAGGGTGTTGACGCACTTTATGAAAAGGCTCTTTCGTTAGGAGCGACCTGTGATGGCGCACCAGGGCAACGTATTCCGGACGTATTTTACGGGGCGTACGTCAGGGATGCCGAGGGCAATAAGCTCTGCTTCTGTCACTTCGGGTAATATCAATACCTTAAAGATCGACCGGTGTAGTTTCAATTAACGGCGCCTCAATGACGCCACTTAATAGCCGGTCGATTACAGCGCCAACACTATTGGGCACGACCAAATGGGCCGCGTACCACGTGTGGAAACAACGCACACGATCGGGCTCGCTAATGCCGCCAATGCCTCGATCTGATAACGCCGAGGCCATTCCGTTCGCAGTCAACACTCGGCGATCGTCATCAGAAAGAAGACTGTCTCGCAGTGCAATATGTGCTCGATGATCGTTATTCATACGACGTTGGAACGCGCTGCTGTCTGCGATTTCGCTCTGTAATTTTGCTATCCAGCCGGCGGCTTCAAGGCGGTCAATGTCCAGCGATAGCGCGGCATCGATCAACCAATAAAGGGTCGGGAACGGCTTACCATCGACCACCGAGCACACTTCGATTACCGACGGTTCGCCGCGAGCGTTAAGGGCCGCGACATCGCGAAATCCCCGTGGTTCACGTCCCAGACATTCGGCAACAAACGGGCGCCACTGCGCCACGCGCGCGGCCTTTTTTTCGGCATCATTCATGCGCGAACCCTAGCACAAAAAGTGCGTTGACTCGCTGGCAACAAGCGCGTACCGTCCGCCCCTTAGGTGCCTACAGGTGTGAAACGCTCGGGTAGGTTAAAAGGGAAGTCTGGATGAGCCAGCGCTGCCCCCGCAACGGTACAGACAACGTGTCACGCGTGGTCCGAGCCCGATACCTGCCTAAAAAAACCCAATGGCGCGGTGGGCACCAGCAGAGGGTCAGTGCCCGATGCCACTCGAGTACGCCACCTCTTTGCAGTCTCCCGCTTCTGAATGTGAGTTACAGGAGCCTTTTATGACATTGAATTTCTCGCGCAGTCCGCTTGCAGCTGCAGCGCTGCTAGCTTTCCTCCCCCAATCGCTAATTGCCAGCACGATCGAAGAAACGGTTATTGTCGCGGACCGCATAAACACTGCAAGTGACGCGTTAGCCGTGTCAGTCAACGTGCTTGATCGAGCGCTGATCTCTGCGCTTGGCTCCGCAACGTTACCACAGCTGCTTGAATCAGAGGTCGGCATTACCGCCACTCAAACGGGCGGCATCGGTGCAGTCAGCGGTGTGCGGATACGCGGTCAAGATGGTTTTAGAACAAAGGTGTTACTCGACGGTGTTGATATTAGCGACCCCTCGTCGCCTCAAATTGGTCCTCGTATGGAACACATCGTGTCAAATTCGCTCGACCGCATCGAGGTACTGCGCGGGACTCAAGGGCTTTTGTGGGGTGCTGACGCCGGTGGGGTAATCGCTCTGAGTAGTCGAAGAGGGTCGAGTCAGCCCTCTGTTTTAATGAGTGCTGAGCTGGGAGGATACGGTTTTCAAAGCGAGTCAATTGTCTTGAGCTCGGGTACAAGTGACCTCGGTGAGGGCTCGATTTCCATCAGTCAGATGACGCTCGACGGGTTCAATGCCCGACTCGATGACGTCACCCTTAACGACGACGATGGCTATGACAACGAGAGTTACCAGCTCACCTATACCACGCCAACCTGGAGAAATTGGAGCGCAACCCTGAGTGCCCGTGAGGTCCGTGCTGAGACGGACTACGATCTGTGCTACACGGCGAGCTTTACCACCAGCAATAATTGTCGAGACGATTATCAAAATGACAGCCAATCACTGCTGCTTCAGCACACTGGCGAGGGCCAATCGTCGCAAGTCAGATGGAGCGAGAGCAATAGCGAACGAGCCTATGCAACAGACAATACCGTAGGTTTTAGTACTCAAGGTAAAAATCGTCAGATCTCGGCCCTGCACAATCGCAATCTGACGAACGACTTGAGCCTCACCGTGGGGATTGATCTCGATGAACAGGGATACGACGACGGTGCTGATCAACGCACGCGCGACAATAACGCGACTTTTGTAAACCTAAGACGCCAGTCAGAGCGACTCACACTGTCCGCGGGCATCCGGTCGGACGATAACGACGATTTCGGTCGTCACACGTCTTGGAGGGTCACGGCCCTTTCTCAAACCCCACTGGATAATGTTGTGCTTAAAATTGCGGCGGGCACGGGTTTCAGAGCGCCATCGCCCTATGAAATCGGCTACAACAGTGGGCCCTGGGCCTACACTCCCGCAGCCGATCAACCGCTGTCTGAGGAGCAAAGCGCTGGTTGGGAGCTGGGCTTACGTGACACCAGTGGCGCGTTGGTCTGGGAGGTCACCTACTTCGATCAGGACATTACAGACGCAATTATTTTCGACTTAGTGGGCTACAGTGGTTATGTCCAGATTCAGGGTAAGAGCCAATCAACCGGCATAGAGGCGTCAGCCTCATGGCAGCTTTCGGATCGCCTCGCTGTTAGCGGCTTTGTGTCCCAACTCGACGCTGACGATGCTTCCGGCGCCCCACTGCCCTATCGTCCTGGTCTGACCTCTCAACTGAGCGCCCGCTACACAGACGATCGGTCAAATTGGATGCTCACAGCGCGTCAGATCGCAGATCGCGTAGACGAGTTTGGGGGCGACCTCGAGGACTACGCGGTCGTCGATGCGAGTTACGCCTACGACATCACAAACAATGTCAAACTCTCGGTTCGAGCGGAAAATCTGGCTAACCAGAAGTACACCGACATTGTTGGATATCGCAGCCCTCGTCGGGCACTGTATCTGGGTATAAATCTTACGCTTTAAGGATCTTCGATGAACAAGGACGCAAAACACAAAGCGTCGATGGAGAAACAGAAGACAAACGTCGACGCCTCTATCGCTGCAGCGGACACTGAAAAAAGCCTCGTGGTGTTGCTTACGGGCAATGGTAAAGGCAAAACCAGTTCTGCATTTGGTATGGTCATGCGCGCAATGGGTTATGGCCAGAGAGTCGGTATTGTGCAGTTCATCAAGGGCGAACAGTTATCAGGAGAAGAACTCTTCGCGCGCGAAAACCTGCCTCAGTCTGATTTTTATCAAATGGGTACGGGGTTTACATGGGACACACAAGATCGGCAAGCCGATATTGACGCTGCGCAGCGAACTTGGCACGAGGCCGCTCGCATGCTGTCGGATCCCAATTACGACCTCGTTATCCTTGATGAACTCACGTATATGCTCGCCTTTGGTTACCTCAGCGAATCCGAAGTCATTGCCACCGTTGATGGTCGGCCTCAGCATCAAAGTGTTGTCATCACCGGCCGCGGTGGCGGCACAGCACTTCAAGACCTGGCAGACACCGTCTCAGAGGTCAAAGATGTAAAGCATGCCTTCAATGCGGGCGTTAAAGCGCGAAAAGGCGTTGACTACTAGATGGCGGAGGCGACCCACAAGGCCATTCGTCTCAATCGATTCATTGCTTATAAATCCATCAATGCATTTTTCCAAGGGGTTTGGGGTACTGCCTACGTTGGTTTAATGACGCCCCTGGCGCCTGAGATTTTCTCTGCAGGGGGTATTGGATTCAGCATCGGTACATCAGTGGTTGCGCTGGCCTATTCGCGGCTATTTAATCTCAAGTGGTTTTTTCGAATCTCGATCACTGTGGAGGTCGTCGCGCTCATTAGCGTCATCGCTATTCTGCTCTACCCGCCGGGCTTCGCACTAGCCGCAGGTATTTATCTGGGTTTTCAGGTCGCACTGATTTTCGGGAGCTACCTCGTTCGATTTGAAACCCTGCTCATCGCGAAGGATCAACTCAAGATCGTGGATATTGGAAAGTCCGTCGGAGCGCTACTCGGTCTTGCTTTTGCAGCCGCGTTCTACCAATGGGCGCGCCACGCGCTCGGAACCGATGACCCACCGACGCTCGTTCAAGCCATTCATTACCCTTTATTAGCAGTTCAAGCGCTCAACGTTGCGGTGTTGTTGGGCGCGTTCAACCGACGCCATTTTTCTGCATCAGTCTAGTACGCTAACCGACAAGCAAAACACCCACCGACTGTCAGTCTAGAAGTTCGGGTTGCTCACTCAAAATAACATCAAAAAGTGGCTGTCCACTGAACCACCCGGCAAGCGTACTTCCCACTTGTTTTTGTGTGTGTAGCGCCATTTCATGAGGAATAGGTTTCGTATTACCGACCGCCTCGGCCATCAGCTGTGCTTGGCATGAACGCTCCATCGTCACATACCACCACGTCGCTTCTTCAATGGACTGACCGACAGTGAGGTGCCCGTGATTTTTCAAAATAATGGCCTTACCCTCTCCCAGGGTCTTCGCAAGACGCTCGCCCTCGTCCATATCGACAACAACACCCGTGTAATCGTCTAACAAGGCGTGATCGTCATAAAAAGCACAGGCGTCTTGGGTCAACGGATCGAGCAGCCGCCCAAGTGTCGACCAGGTTTTACCGTAAATAGAATGGGCATGCGCCGCCGCGGTCACGTCGGGACGCGCCGCGTGAATCTGGCTGTGAATGGTAAAGGCGGCGCCATTTAAAATACCGCTTCCTTCGACAATCGTCCCACTGTGATCGACACGAATGAGGTCCGATACGCGCATCATCTTAAATGACCGCCCCATGGGGTTGACCCAAAATGTCTCAGGATCCAGTGGATCTCGGACGGTAATATGGCCCGCGACACCCTCATCAAATCCGAAACGCCCAAAGATACGCAGCGCAGCCGCTAAACGTTGCTTCCGGAAAAGCTGCTCATCAAGGGGGGCACGCTCAACATTACCCATGTTCTCGTCAGCGTTCATAATCAGATTGTTCGCTTGCTGATTCATATTCCTCATTCCTTTTTATTCTGGGCTAAACGGTATTCACCGGCTTGCCTGGGCAACTCGGCATCACTGGGCACGGACAAACCCTGACGTTCCAAGTGTGCCACATATTCACTCAACTCAGTGCCTAGCTTGGCGGATACCTCTTCCGGGCGTAGGGGCTCACCACAGCCGCTACAGGCGAGTTGAGGATCACATCCGCTAGCGCATCGACTGTGCCAATACGTCATCGGTGGTCCATTTTCATCCGCCAGCCATTGATCGCCCCAATGACTCAGGCTCATTAAAACGGGGTAAAGACCAAGCCCCATCCGCGTCAGGCGATATTCAAAGCGCTCGGGATTCGTCCGGTACGGCACTTTCGTCAAGACCCCCGAGTCGACCAACATCGTTAGACGCTCCGTCAGTCTGTGCCGCGTGACACCTAAGTTTTTATGAAACCCTTCAAACCGCCGAGTGCCCTTGAACGCATCGCGAATAATGAGCAGCGTCCATCGCTCACCCACAATCGACAGTGCGCGGGCAACTGAACATACCTGTTGATCTATGTTTTCCCATTTCATTTTGGAACTTTGCTTTGGTCTGCGCGCTTTGGCAAGTCACGGTCAAAAAAAAGCCCGGCCAAATGACCGGGCGCTAACAACTTATTCGGCATGCTTACCCGAATTGATTCATTGTATTGTCCGCGCCACCTGCCTTAAGCGCCGCATCACCCGAAAAGTACTCCTTATGATCATCACCCATATCCGAGCCCGCCATATTTTGATGCCGCACACAGGCGATGCCCTGACGAATCTCCTTTCGCTGAACGCCGGCAACATAGCCCAGCATGCCCGCTTCACCAAAGTACTCTTTGGCCAGGTTATCCGTGGACAATGCCGCCGTGTGGTACGTCGGCAACGTAATCAAGTGATGGAAAATACCGGCTTCACGCGCCGCGTCAGCTTGGAAAGACTGAATTTTACGATCTGCCTCAAGCCCAAGCTCAGTGTCATCATAGTGCGCTGCCATCAATTCATCACGCGTATACGCGGAGACATCGCGCCCTTCTTCTGCCCAAATATCAAAGACCTGCTGGCGGAAATTTAATGTCCAGTTAAACGAAGGGCTGTTGTTGTAAACCAGCTTAGCGGTAGGCACTTCCTCACGAATTCGATTCACCATTTGCGCAATCTGACCGACGTGGGGCTTTTCTGTTTCAATCCATAATAGATCAGCGCCGTTTTGAAGTGACGTAATACAGTCAAGAACGACACGATCCTCACCCGTGTTGGGCTTGAACCGAAACAATCCAGACGCAAGACGCTTTGGACGAATCAGTTCGCCATTAGCTTTCATCACAACATCGCCGTTGGCCAAATCGTCAGCACTTTGCACCACGTCACCGTCGATAAAGCTGTTGTATAAATCACCCAGATCACCGGGCTCATTGGTGACCGCAATTTGTTTGGTCAAACCGGCTCCGAGAGAGTCTGTCCGCGCGACGATAATGCCATTTTCAACACCAAGTTCGATGAACGCATAGCGAACCGCGCGAATCTTTGCGAGAAAGTCAGCGTGGGGGACCGTGACTTTTCCGTCCTGGTGCCCACACTGTTTTTCATCAGAGACCTGATTTTCAATTTGAATTGCGCAAGCGCCCGCCTCGATCATCTTCTTAGCGAGCAGGTAAGTCGCTTCCTCATTACCAAATCCAGCATCGATATCTGCAATAATCGGGACGACATGTGTCTCGAAATTATCAATCTGATTAATAATCGAACGCGTTTGAACGTCGTTATTCTCATTACGCGCCGCATCGAGTTGACGAAACAGACCACCAAGCTCACGAGCATCAGCCTGTCGCAGAAACGTATAAAGCTCTTCAATAAGCGATGGCACTGATGTTTTTTCGTGCATCGACTGATCAGGTAATGGACCAAATTCCGACCGCAGCGCCGCAATCATCCAACCGGACAAGTAGAGGTAACGACGGCGGGTATCACCGAAATGCTTTTTAATCGCAATCATTTTCTGTTGGCCAATAAATCCATGCCAGCAGCCCAATGATTGCGTGTACTGAGACGTATCCGCATCGTAGGCGTCGAGATCGCGTCGCATAATGTCTGCGGTATATCGCGCCACATCGAGCCCCGTCTTGAACTGATTTTGCAGCCGCATGCGCACTGCTTGCTCCGCACTCACACCATTGGCGGCCGTTGCCAGACCCGCCAGATTATCAACTTGCTCCAGGTAATTGCTCACAACACACCCCTACTCAACGTAATGTCAGATTCAGTGCGCACACTATGTGGGAGTTTTGTGTATTTGTGAAATAAATGACTTATATCTCGCTCATAATTTATACAAATAAATGTGCGGAGATTTAGTTTATTTGAAACTTACTGCGTCTTTTTATTTTTCTTCTTCTTGTCCGCTTTCTTGATGTGAGACACGAGTCGTTTTCGACGCTGAACTTGACGCTCACTTAGTTTATTCTTTCGTCCTGCGTAAGGATTTTCCCCTGTTCTCAACTCAATCCGAATGGGCGTTCCAGTAAGATCAAGCTCACGGCGAAATGCGTTCTCCAAATACCGCACATAACTTTGGGGTAAGTTGTCAGTAGAGTTCCCGTGTATCACGATTCTCGGCGGATTATGTCCTCCCATGTGCGCATATCGCAGCTTCACGCGACGACCGCCGACCATCGGCGGTGGATGGCTCCCGACCACATCCTCAAGTAATTTGGTCAACCTTGGCGTTGTCAGTTTACGAGTGGCCGATTCGTAGGCTCCATGAATAGAATCGTACAAATGCCCCACACCGGTCCCGTGAAGCGCGGAAATAAAATGAATGTCCGCGTAGTCCACAAAAATCAAGCGCCGCTGAAGCTCGACTTTGACACGCTCACGCTCATCAGCCTCCATGCCGTCCCATTTGTTAAGTGCAACAACCAGGCCCCGGCCTGCTTCGATGCACTGTCCCAACAAATGAAGATCCTGATCGACAACGCCCTCCCGGGAGTCCATCAGTAAGATGACGACATTGGCCTGGTCGATGGCTTTCAACGTTTTGACAATCGAAAACTTTTCGACTGTCTCTTTAACGTTCTTTCGACGTCTAACGCCTGCAGTATCGATCAAGGTATAGGTGTGCCCGTGCCGCTCATATTCAATGAAGACACTGTCACGAGTGGTACCGGGCTCATCGAAGACCACAACGCGATCTTCTCCTAAAAGCCTGTTTACCAGCGTTGACTTACCCACGTTTGGACGACCGACAACCGCAACACGAATACCACCGCCTAGATCGTCGTTCTCGCTGTGAGTCTCGCCAAAAGGTTCCATGACCTCAGCAATCATTGCGCGCACACCACGGTTGTGTGTCGCTGCAATCGTATGCAACCCACTGACGCCCAGACCGTGGAAGTCCGCCGCTGCTACGTCCTCTCCCACCCCGTCAATTTTGTTCACCACCAGTTCAAAGGGCTTGCTGCGGTTGCGCAGCAAACGAACCAGCGCTTGGTCCCCCACTTGCAGACCTGCGCGACCATCGACCATTAATAAAACGATGTCAGCCTCGTCAATGGCCGCCAGCGATTGCGCCGCCATCGCGGCGTCTATGCCCGCCTCTTCGCCGGTGATACCTCCCGTATCGATCACAATGAAGCGCTGCTCATCACAGCGGCCTTCACCGTACTGACGATCACGGGTTAAGCCTGAAAGATTCGCGACAAGTGCATCTCGAGACTTCGTGAGTTGATTAAAGAGCGTTGATTTGCCCACATTAGGGCGTCCAACCAACGCAATGACGGGTAGCATTGGCTTATTCTCGAACCTCTAACTCAAAGGCGAGGAGCTGACCGCTGTCGGTGTAGACGTAGAGTCGACCGCGGTCAGAGATCATGTCCGCTCGAGCCGCACTCCCCCCGACTTTAGTCCGACCAGCAATAGTGCCGTCAACTTGCGACAGTAAGTGGAGGTAACCCTCGTAGTCGACGGTAGCGACGTAACTGTTGATTGGGGTCGGCCTAGACAGTTCACGATAACCCAGTTCAATATTTTGCCAGCGGACGCCCTGCCCATTGCGTAGAAATGCGCTGACAGTTCCGTCCACATCGGTCACATACACATTGCCGAAACCCACGTGCGTTCCGGTGACCGAGGACACGTTCTGTTGCCATAATTTTCGTCCGGTGCGCGTATCCAAGGCCGCAACACGTCCTTGATAGCTCGACACGAATAACTCAACGCCTTGCTGAGTGATCGTTCCGTCGATATCGACGATTCGATCAATCTCAGAACTGCCTTGTGGAACACCAATCCGAGACTCCCAACTGACGTTTCCTGAATCCACATCGACGGCAATGACCTTACCGTCGCCAAATCCAGCAATCGCGTTATTACCCAATAAAATGGGTGTTGAAGTCCCTCGCAACGTCAATACGGGGACGTCGCTCGTAAAGGTCCATGTCGGCTTGTCAGCACCGGCCTCAAAGCCCAAAAGTTTACCGTCGTAAGTCTGAACAATGACCCAGTCATCAGAGACTGCGGGTGCGGCGAGAACTTCACCGGACACGGCCGCTTCCCATAGAACCTGACCATCTCGTGCCGAAAGTTGCAGCACTGAGCCGTCAGCGCCACCAAGATAGACACTGTCGTTGTGGTAACCCACGCCGCCAGAGAGTGGCCGTTCCAACTCAACGCGCCATAGTCGATTGCCGTCTATGGCATCAATTGCCGCGACTTCACCATCGCTAGAGGCGGCGTAGATGACACCGTTCTCAAGCACGGGCGTAATTCTATAAAACCCATTGCCCTGTCCGTCTCCAATACTGGTTGACCACTGCTTATTGAGTTTTACCGTCGCCTCAATTCGCTCGAGCTCAACCGGAGCAGTCAGGTCCTCACCGTCATCAGAGTTAAACCAATCCTGGAGGGTACTACAGCCACTGAGCGTGACCACTGAGACGCTGATAATCAGCAGACGCCATAGCTTCATTACTGATTTACCTCAGTAGACTCGTTGGTTTCTCTCAGCGCTAAGCCACTGACCTTGAGGTCAACAAGGCCCAATTGACCACCCAGTGATAGCGACGCTGTTTGTGCTGTACGGTAAGCCTCAAGCGCCTGTGCCTGTCGACCTGCGGCGAGGTGAACATCCCCCAGCGCTTGTGCGTAACTGGCCGGGAACGAGTCACTACCTAACTCTAAAATAGCAATCGCGCGAGCCTCGTTACCATTTGCAGCGAGGACTCGAGCAAGTCGCAGCTGGGCCAGTTGCCCGACCGTTGTCTCAAGATCAACACTGGCCATGACCGACTCAAGCTCACGCTCTGCCAGTGCAAGATCTCCAGCCTCAACAGCAGCAGAAGCCACCTGAAGCGACGCAAAGTCAGCAAACGCGTCACCCGCGTGACGCTCGCGTAGACCGCGGCTCATGATCGCAAGTTGCTCTGCAGACTCGCCAGAGAGCTTTAACTGGAGTACCTCATCGTAAGCATTTGCAGCAGCATCTGCTGTGCTCACCGTGTAGTCTTGATACTGGGACCACCCAAACGATCCACCGATTGTCAGCACCACGGCAGCAATTACTGAGACACGGTTTTCGTCCCACCACTGCTTAATCGCATCTAACTGCTCTTCCTCTTGAAGGTGATCAGCCACTCCCTACTCCTCAATATCACTCGCCAGTCGTTCTAACCGGTGTAAAAACTCATTCAATGCGCCTCTGTCGAGGCTCGTCTGTTCTTCGTTTGTTCGCAGGGGCTTCACAGTCACTGTCCCTTGCGCCAGTTCATCTGGACCATAAACCATGGCCCATGAAGCGCCACTCTTGTCCGCTCGCTTAAATTGACTCTTAAGACTGCCCCCACCGAGGTGTTGGACAACACGTAAACCCGGAAATTCAGTGCGTATTCTATCTGCCTCGAGCATCGCTTGGCTAAGTGCATTTGAATCCGCACTTATGACGTACAAATCTGGGGGGTCTGTTGCGTCAACCTCGAGCGTTTGCAACAACATAATAAGACGCTCCAGTCCCGCGGCGAATCCCGCCGCCGGCGTCGCCTTGCCGCCAAACTGACCGACCATGCCATCGTAACGTCCACCGCCACAGACTGTCGCCTGCGCGCCGAGTCGATCAGTGGTCCACTCAAAAACGGTCTTGTTGTAGTAATCGAGGCCGCGCACTAGGTTTGGATTGGCAACAAAAGACAGCCCTGCCTGCCTCAGTAGTTCGCACAACTGGTCGTGATGCACCTTCGATTCGTCGTCCAGAAACGTCGCCATTGCAGGTGCGTCAGCAACCACGTTTTGGGTCGCCGCAGATTTACTGTCCAAAATGCGCAACGGATTAGTCTCAAGGCGACGCTGGCTGTCCTCATCCAGCGACTCAACGTGCTGCCGCAGATACGCGGTCAGCGCCTGCTTGTAGGCGTGCCGAGATTCAGCACTGCCGATAGTATTGAGTTCCAAAGTCACAACATCGTCAATACCGAGTCGTTTCCACCATTGACGGCAGAGCAACAAAAGCTCGGCGTCTTGATCGGGCGTCGGCACACCAAACGCTTCGACACCGAGCTGGTGAAATTGGCGCTGACGACCCTTTTGTGGCCGCTCGTAGCGGAACATTGGACCCATGTACCAAACCCGTTGAGCTGACTGGATTAAATTATGCTGCACCATTGCTCGAACAGTGCTTGCCGTGCCCTCGGGACGCAGAGATAAACCCTCATCATTTCGGTCCGCAAACGAGTACATTTCTTTTTCTACAATATCAGTGACTTCGCCAATGGATCGCGCAAAAAGCTCTGTTCGTTCAACCAGCGGTGTTCGAATTTCAGAATAGCCGTGTGCGCCAATCACATCGCGCGCAGTTTGCTCAAGCATCTGCCACAACGACGTTTCATCGGGAAGAACATCAACCATTCCCCGAACTGCGCGGTACTGACTCATTAACTGCGTATCCTAGTGACTGCTGGAAATAATGTCCGCTTCTTCTCGGGCACGCTGGGCTTCCAGGTTCTCAGCACGCTTGCGGATAACGGATTCCAAATGATCAACAAAATTGGTGTTACTGATTTTGTGATCCGGCTCCCCGTCGAGGTAAATCAAATTACTGGGTGTGGCACCTGTGAGACCAACATCGGCCTCCTTGGCTTCGCCCGGCCCATTAACGATACAACCAATGACTGCGACATCCATGGGCGTTCGAATGTCCTCAAGGCGCCGTTCGAGCTCGTTCATTGTACCTATAACGTCGAAGTTTTGCCGTGAGCAGCTAGGACAAGCGATAAAATTAATACCATTTGCTCTTATTTTTAAGCTCTTGAGGATCTCAAAGCCCACTTTGACCTCTTCCACCGGGTCAGCGGCTAAGGAGACACGCAGCGTATCGCCAATACCTTCCATCAATAACATACCAAGACCCACGGCAGACTTGACGGTACCGCCCCTAAGTGCGCCCGCCTCCGTGATTCCAAGGTGCAGAGGTTGCTCTATTTGTTGCGCTAATCCACGGTAGGCAGCCACGGCCATAAATACGTCGGAGGCTTTAACACTGACCTTGAAATCGGGAAAGTTGTGTCGCTCTAAGATATCCACGTTTTTCAGCGCAGACTCAATCAAGGCCTCAGCCGTTGGCTCGGGGTACTTACGCATCAACTCTTTACCGAGCGAGCCCGCGTTGACGCCAATACGAATGGGAATACCCTTGTCTTTGCACGCCGCAATGACTTCACGCACCTTTTGCTCTTTGCCAATGTTACCGGGGTTAATCCTTAAACAGTCCACCCCATATTCAGCCACTTTTAGCGCAATTTTGTGGTCAAAGTGAATGTCTGCCACCAACGGTACGGGGGAGGCTTTTCTGATTTCTTTAAACGCCTCAGCGGCATCCATACTCGGCACCGAAACTCTGACAATATCAGCGCCAGCATCAGCAATCGCCTCAATTTGAGCAACGGTCGCGCTGACATCACACGTCTCCGTATTCGTCATGCTTTGAACGCTGATTGGGGCGTCACCACCCACAGGTACGTTGCCAACCATAATCTGGCGGCTCTTACGACGCTTGATCGGTGAAGCCTGACTCATGGAGAGCCCCCCTAAATTGTTCTTATAGTCTTAACGCTGCTCCAACTGTGCAGCTGTCCACGCCCTAAAAATCGGCGTCTCGGCGTAAAGATTTCTCAGCACCATCATATTGCTCGCTTCTAAATTCGCATCGTCCTGAAGACGCGCAATCTCTACACCCAGGATGAGGGCTCGTGCCGTTTGACTGCGTGCCCCTTGCCGATAGCGTTCATAATACCGACTCGCGGCGTCTTCATCACCCTCGGTAAGCGCGATCTGAGTCAACTCCAGCAGCGCAGTGGCATTTCGTGGTTCCATGAGCAACGCTCGATCAAATGATGCACGCGCATCTTGCACATCGCCCGTCTGCAATAGGGCCAGCCCCAAATTGACAAAAGCTTGCGATCGACCTCTGTAGAGTGTGTCGTTAGTGACCTCCTCGAAGGCGCTCGCAGAATCGCGGTAGCGCCCTTGAGCAAACAAGAAGGCCGCGTAGTTATTCTTAATCCGCGAACCGCCACCGAGTGCTAATGCACGATCGAAACTACGTTCAGCCCGCTCAAACTCACCCGTGCGCTGATAGACCAGTGCAAAAGTCTCCAGTACCTCCGGGCTGCTGGGGTCAATATCAGCTGCTAATTCAAGATTTCGCTTCGCGTTCTCCCAATCACCGACACCAATGTATTGTCGAGCTAATCCCACACGCTGCTCGAGCGCCATTTGCGGATTGACTGGCACTGGCTCTGGGCCCGAGGTTTCGGTCACACATGCGTTCAAAAAGACCGTGAGTATCAGAAGTGAAAAGTATTTCACCGGACGTCTTACCCCTCTAGTGTCTCAAGTTCTTCGTATTGTGCACGATATCGAGCAGAACGTTTTGTACGGTCGTTAACGTCTCCAACGAGCTGTCCACATGCAGCGTCGATATCATCACCCCGTGTTGTCCTTACTGTGACGATGAATCCTGCTTCCATCAAGACTTTCCAGAATCTGGAAACCGCATTTCCACTGGGACGTTCAAAGCCGGAATTTGGAAAATCATTAAAGGGAATTAAATTAATCTTGCATGGGTAGTCCTTGAGCAACTGCGTTAGCTCCTGCGCGTGCTCCACTTGATCGTTAACCCCCGCAAGCAAGGTGTATTCGATCGTTACCACGCGCTTCTTATCAGTTTGCGCATCGATGTAAGCCCGCGCTGAGCTGAGCAGCTTGTCGATAGGGTACCGGCGATTAAGCGGCACGATTTTATCGCGAATCTTATCGTTCGGTGCATGCAATGAAATGGCAAGACTGACATCGGATAACTCGGCAAGCTTGTCTAATGCA
Source organism: Halieaceae bacterium (assembly GCA_018666295.1). Lineage (GTDB taxonomy): Bacteria > Pseudomonadota > Gammaproteobacteria > Pseudomonadales > Halieaceae > Luminiphilus. The sequence continues at coordinate 17,302 of JABIZW010000161.1, read as the reverse complement.
GGAACCACACCCGATGTCGACAGCGTCACTTTGCGCTTTGAGAGGCCATAAGCAAGGTCGTCGCACATCAGGTCCATAGATGAGACGACATTATCGAAATTGAGCAGCGGTTCCCCCATCCCCATCATCACGACATTAGTGACAACCCGTCCTTTGCCAGGCTGCCAACCGTCGTAAGAGTCGATCGCAAGCCACACTTGACCAATAATTTCCGCGGCAGTCAGATCGCGCTGAAACCCCTGCTTACCGGTTGAGCAAAACTTACAGTCAAGACTGCACCCCACTTGGGATGAAACGCATAATGTTGCTCTGTCCCCCTCTGGAATTAGAACCGCCTCGACGAGTGCACCACCTGTAACGCTGATCGCCCACTTTCGCGTCCCATCGGTCGAGTCTTGCTGACTGCTAATGCCTGGAGGCGTAATTTCCGCGAGTGTCTCGAGTCGGTCTCTGAGGGCCTTGCCAAGGTTCGTCATGACCTGAAAGTCGCACACGCCTTGATGATGAATCCACTTCATCACCTGTTGTGCACGGAACTTTTTCTCACCAATTTCAGCAAAAAAATGTTCAAGCTGGGCGCGCGTCATGCCCAGCAAGTTAACTTTGCTGATGGGCTTAGTTGTTGCGATCACCCCATCTGGCATCGTGAGCGAAGGAACCTTATCGACCGCAAAGATCGCTTGCGGCGAAAAAGTAAGCAATCTCTCTCGCTGCAGACTCGGGAGCATCCGAACCATGAACTGCGTTCGCGTCAATCGATTTCGCAAAATCAGCTCGGATAGTACCGGCGTCTGCCTCCGCTGGGTTTGTCGCACCCATGAGTTCACGGTTCTTGAGAATCGCACCCTCACCTTCCAAAACTTGAACCACAACAGGCCCTGAGGTCATGAAGCCGACGAGGTCCGCATAAAAAGGGCGCTCTTTATGCTCAGCGTAGAACCCGCCAGCAACGTCGTCCGACAAACGCAACATCTTTTGTGCCACGATCTGGAGTCCCGCGGCTTCGAAGCGCGCGTTAATCTGACCTGTAACATTTTTTGCAACCGCGTCAGGCTTAATGATCGAGAGGGTTTGTTCAACGGACATGGGTGTCTCCTGATAATAAATAAATGAGCGCTCGCTCTGATCATGCAGTGACCACGTGCGTCGCGCGCGCGGAGTATAAGGCCTTTGCCTCAGGCTGTCATGACAACAAAAGTGTACTTTTTAATGCTTCTCCGAGGCGTGATTGATCGTATATCTCGGAATTTCAACCACAAGCGGCTGAGCACCCACGACGGCCTGGCAGGACAGACGAGACTCGGGCTCGAGTCCCCAAGCCTTATCCAAATAATCCTCTTCCAGCTCGTCGGCGTCACTCAGCGAGTCAAACCCCTCTCTGACAACCACGTGACAGGTGGTGCAAGCGCACGACATTTCGCAGGCGTGCTCGATATCGATATGGTTTTTCAGCAATACCTCACAAACGGTCTGCCCACTCTCGGCTTCCACCGCCGCGCCAGCAGGACATATCTCATGGTGTGGTAGTACGATAATCTGTGGCATTTCCCGCCCCTTAATCCAAAGACTCAAGCTCTGACACGGCGACACCGCCAAGAGCTGCTTTTATACTTTTATCCATCCGTCGCTCAGCAAACGCAAGCGACGCCTGACCCAATTCGTCTGCACGCAGGCGAATGACATCCACGTCATCCGCGTCCAACACCTGCAGTAATCGCTCGACTTCACCATCAAGGTCTAGCCGCTCATGAACACTTAATAAATCTCCATCGGCCTCCAGTGCACCGGCGAGGCCGTGCAATAAAGACTCCGCCTCCACCCGCGCTTCGCGCAACTGACGCGCTTGCATATCCTCGGCTGCGTATTGTTGACTCGATCGAAGCATCGCAGCGACTTCATCATCAGAGAGTCCAAACGATGGCTTAACCACAAGATGGGTTTCGGTCCCCGTTATTTCCTCTCTGGCTGAGACTTCAAGCAGTCCGTCGGCGTCCACACGAAATGTCACCAAGATTCGAGCGGCGCCTGCCACCATTGGCGGAATACCGCTCAACTCGAAACGCGCCAGCGAACGACAGTCCTCCACCCGCTCACGCTCTCCTTGAAGAACGTGTACCACTAATCCTGTCTGGCCATCTTTTGCTGTTGTAAACTCCTGCGCTTTGGCCACCGGCAGTACCGAATTTCGTGGCACGATCTTTTCTATGAGCCCTCCATAGGTCTCAAGGCCCAGAGAGAGCGGAATCACATCGAGTAACAGCGCTTCCTGGCCATCACCGTTACCCACTAATACATCCGCCTGAATCGCGGCGCCCAGTGCAACCACTTCGTCAGGATTAATAGAACATAGGGGATCACTGTGAAAAAAGTCAGCGACAGATTCTCGAACAAGTGGCATTCGCGTCGATCCTCCCACCAAAACGACCTCCGAGATCTGCTCGACACCCGCGTCTTCCATTGCATTGGAACACGCGTCTAACGTGCGCTGGACAAGTGTCTGCGATAACGCCTGAAGCCGCTCGCGACTGAGTTCGCAACTGGGCTGGGGTGCCACTGAATTGGGCGCATCAACAGTAACCGCGTCACAGTCCGTCAACGCTTCTTTGGCCCTTCGAGCAGTCATCAGAAGCTGTCGCATTTGAGAATGCGTAGGCTCGGACAGAGACCATTGGGTCTGAAGCCAATCAACAATCACAGCGTCGAAGTCATCGCCACCGAGCGCACTGTCGCCTCCAGTGGCCAGAACCCGGAGCAAACCTTGCTCCATGCGCAAAATTGAAATGTCAAAGGTGCCACCACCCAAATCGTAGACAGCCACTACGCTTGACTCAGCAATAGTCTCGTCAAGACCGTAAGCCACCGCGGCAGCTGTCGGCTCGTTTAGCAAGCGCAAAACATTCACCCCGGCAACTTCGGCAGCTTGACGCGTCGCTTGTCGCTGTCGATCATCGAAGTACGCCGGCACTGTTATCACGACACCCTCGTTAGGCTCACCCAAAACAGCCGCAGCACGTTCAGAGAGCGCCCGTAAAATTTCGCTAGACACTTCCACCGGCGTTTTAGGTCCGCTGGCGGTGTCAAAGGCAAGCCTGTCCGAATCCTCCAAGCCAAGTAACTGAATGTGGCTCAAATCCTCGCGTGCTCTGCCCATCAGTCGCTTTGCCGACACGACCGTATTACCCGGATCACTCTCGGCCAACGCAAGTGCTGAATTGCCAACCGTGACCTTGTCACCAAAGTGAACGACGGAGGGCAGCAACGCGGTGCCGTCGGGACCCTTAAGTACCGAGGTGTTTTGCTCTGACTTGGTCGCAACCAAACTATTTGTCGTCCCGAGATCAATACCGAGACCACGTTTTCTCACACGCTGATTCGTTACTGGACTATCGGGCTCTGAAATTTGGAGTAGCATATCTAACGGCCCGCCTGGCTTTGTGCTCTGACCAGCTCATCTTTTAATTTTTGCTGAAAGTGGAACTCCACCCAGGAGGCCGAAGCAGCGGTTATATCACCGGACTCAAAGTGCTCAACAAACTTCGCCTCAGTGCACGAGTACGCCGAGCAGACTTGTTCGACAAGCGCGTCAGCACGCGCCTGGGAGAGGCTATCGAATGCCTGTAACTGCTCACGCAACATCATTTGATCAAAAAGGAAGTCCGGAGATGCGGGTTGCCGCTCAAGTTTGTCCAAGTCAACGCCTTTAAGCTCCAGTAAGTGGCCCGCACGCTTAACGGCGTGTTTAAGAACATCAAAGGCCTCATTGATATCCGCACTTCGCTTCGCGGCGACCTGTTGTTCGAAAGCAGGTGAGCCAGCAAAGCGATCCGGATGACACAACCGCATGAGTTGCTCATAACGCTGTTCAAGTGCACCTAACTCGATATCGAACTGAGGATGCAGGTCGAAAGACTGAAAGTAATTGGCCACGAAACCTCACTAATGGGCGCTAACGTCCAGAACTTAGACTGTAAAGCTCTCACCACAGCCGCACTCACCCGCGACGTTCGGATTTTTAAACTCAAGCCCCTCGTTCAGACCCTCGCGAGTAAAGTCCACGATGGTGCCGTCCAGATACACTAAGCTCTTCGGATCCACAAAAACGCACACGCCATCCGTTTCAAAGATGGTGTCCGCAGGATCGCGTTGGTCTACGAACTCAAGCACGTAGGCTAGCCCCGAACACCCTGACGTTTTAACACCAATGCGAATCCCCTCTCCAGAGCCTCGTGCCGTCAGCTGTTTGCTCACGTGTTCGGCGGCAGCGGTTGTTACGCTAATGGTCATTACTCGCCCCGCTTCTCACGAAAGTTCTTAACGGCAGCTTTAATGGCATCCTCAGCGAGCACTGAACAGTGGATTTTCACAGGTGGCAACGCCAGCTCCTGAGCAATTTCAGTGTTTTTAATCGCCGCAGCTTCATCTAACTTCTTGCCTTTGACCCACTCGGTGAGCAGTGAGCTGGACGCAATTGCTGAGCCACAACCATAGGTCTTGAATTTAGCGTCTTCGATAACACCCTCATCATTCACCTGTATCTGCAGACGCATCACGTCACCACAAGCAGGCGCCCCGACCATACCCGTACCAACGTTGTCGCTATCGGCATCGAGTTTCCCAACATTTCGGGGATTTTCATAATGATCAATTACTTTTTCACTGTAAGCCATAACCTACTCCTTTCGGCGCTTAGCGCCTGTTAATGCGCCGACCATTCAATGGTGTCAAGATCAATACCGTCTTGGTACATATCCCACAACGGCGACAACTCGCGCAATTTTTCGACCGCGTGACGAACACTTTGCGCCGCTTGATCCACGTCGCCCTGCGTCGTAAAACGCCCAAAACTGAACCGTAAAGAACTGTGCGCCATTTCGTCGTTAAGACCTAAGGCACGCAACACATAAGACGGCTCTAAGCTTGCAGACGTGCACGCAGAGCCGCTCGAAATTGCGAGATCTTTCAATGACATCAGGAGCGACTCGCCCTCTACAAATGCAAAACTCACATTGAGCGCACCCGGTAAGCGATGATCTCTTGAGCCGTTGATGTGGACTTCGGGAATATCGTTAATCGAAGACCAGAAATGCTGACGAAGCGCTTTCAGACGTTCGCCCTCGACGTGCATCTCTTCATTAGCAATCCGCGCCGCCTCACCCAAACCGACAATCTGGTGGGTCGCCAGTGTCCCTGACCGCATTCCACGTTCGTGCCCGCCCCCATGCATTTGCGCCTCTAGTCGCACCCGCGGCTTGCGACGCACATACAGGGCGCCAATACCTTTCGGCCCATACATTTTGTGGGCCGAGATCGACAGCAAGTCGACCTTCATCGCGTCCATATCTAACGGGAGTTTACCGGTGCTTTGCGCCGCATCCACGTGGTAAATGACCCCGCGTGCACGGCACACTTCACCAATGCCGGCGATATCATTGACGACGCCAATCTCATTATTTGCGTGCATTACACTGACAAGGGTTGTGTCTTCACGAATGGCGCCAGAAATCATCTCAGGCGTAGTTAATCCGTCACTATTGGGTTCAAGGTAAGTGACTTCATACCCCTCTCGCTCGAGCTGTCTGCACGTATCTAACACCGCTTTGTGCTCGATCTTCGAGGTGATGATGTGCTTTCCTTTGCGCTGATAAAAGTGCGCTACGCCTTTGATCGCCAGGTTGTCAGATTCGGTGGCGCCCGACGTCCACACAATTTCACGCGGATCTGCGTTGAGTAGCTCGGCGACTTGGCCACGCGCATTCTCTGTCGCTTCCTCAGCCTTCCAGCCGTATTGGTGCGAGCGTGACGCCGGATTTCCAAACACACCGTCCATCGAAAGACACTGGATCATTGCTTCTGCGACACGCGGATCCACCGGTGTAGTCGACAAGTAATCTAAATAGACCGGCACATTCAACACTTCAGCCTTTCCCATAAATCAGTCCTTTAGCCTCTCGGCCTATAATTCTCTAACGGTCAATGGTTGCGCTTCGACAAGCCCAGCCATGTAACCTGCTTGCGGGTAACCGTCACGGTTAACCAATTGATCTAAACTGATGCCACTCAAGAAACCATGTATCTGGTCCGATAAGTCCTGCCAAAGGTGATGTGTAAGGCACACCTCACCGTGGTTGCAATCGCCACGCCCCTGACAGTTCGTTGCATCGATAGACTCGTCAACGGCATCGATGATCTGCGCCACATAAATCAGATCGCTCGACCGAGCCAACTGATAGCCACCGCCTGGACCTCGCACACTGCGCACGAGCGCTTCCCGTCTTAGCTTTGAAAACAACTGCTCCAGATACGACAGCGAAATCTCTTGACGCGCCGAGATGTCAGCAAGCGTAATGGGCTGCTCCCCACCGTGGATGGCAAGATCGAGCATTGCAGTCACCGCGTAGCGGCCTCGAGTCGTCAATTTCATTGCAAATTTAATGGCACGCTTTGAATACCTGACTAGTTTAGTCAAGAATTACACAATGCGCCACATAAGGGCGTTATTTATTGCGATTTTCTCCAACAACTCGGCGGGTCTCTTTCAACACACCTCTGAGGATTTGCACCTCCATTTCGTCCAAACGTACCCGAGTAAACAAACGCCGAAGCCTGGTCATCAGTCGCTTGGGCGCTGCGGGATTTAAAAAATCAAGGTCAACAAGCGTCGCTTCGAGGTGCTCAAAGAAGTACTCCATGTCTTGGGCCGTAGCGAAAGGGTTTTCCCAGTCGGAATCCTCCTCGCGCGGCAGCGTGCCCTCGAGTTCCGTCATTCGAATCTCATAGCATACGATCTGCACAGCCATCGACAAATTGAGTGACTCATAGTCGGGGTGCGTTGGTATGTGACAGTGCAAATTACAACGCTTGAGCTCCTCATTATTGAGCCCACTGTCCTCCCGACCAAACAGTATCGATACGTTTTCACTGACGGAGTGGTCAACGATTCGTCGCGCCGTCAGACGAGCGTCTTGTACAGGCCAGGGTATCCGTCGATCGCGTGCGCTCGTACCCACGACGAACTGACTGTCCTTGATCGCCTCGTCAAGGGAACTCACGACTCTCGCACTATCAATAATGTCGACAGCACTCGCGGAACGCCACTGGGCCTCCGGATCTGGGAATTTGTGGGGATCCACAAGTACCAACTTACGTAAACCCATATTTTTCATAGCGCGTGCGACTGCGCCGATATTCCCAGGATGCGAAGGATTAACCAGTACAACTTGTATGTTGTTCGAATTCATAAATGAACCTAATTTGCTGGGCCGCGAGTGTAGCAAACCCTAACGCCGACGCGCGCTTCTTGCTATCATCGCGCGTCTTCTCGAATACCCGGATAGTTTCATGGAACCTATGGTTAATATCGCGCTTCGCGCAGCCCGCAAAGCAGGCAACCTTATTGCTCGCGCGTCAGATGACCTAACACGGCTCCGCTTCGAGGCCAAGGGAAAGGCAGATTTTGTTACGGAGGTTGATCTCGCCTCAGAGCAAGAGATTCTTTACAACCTCAAGAAAACCTACCCCGACCATGCATTCATCTGCGAGGAAAGTGGGCGAACGGGTCCGGAAAACGCGGAATATGTCTGGATTATCGACCCACTCGACGGCACCAGTAATTTTATGCGCGGCGTCCCGCATTATTGCGTCAGCATGGCGTGCGTGAAAAATGGAAAGCTTGAGCACGCAATCATCTTGGATCCGGTCAGACAAGAAGAGTTTACAGCCTCTCGCGGACGTGGCGCGCAAGTCAACGGCAGACGGATCAGAGTATCGGATCGCACAAATCTCGCTGAGTGCCTGATAGGCACCGGCACTCCGTTTTTGGGCCATTGCGATGACCAAATGGACTGGTACCTCAAGGGCTTAGGGCACATTGCGGGCAACTCTATGGGTATTCGCCGCATGGGGGCTGCAGCACTGGATCTTGCCTATGTCGCAGCAGGCCGTCTGGATGGATTTTGGGAAGCAGGCCTCAAGCCCTGGGATATCGCTGCAGGCGCCCTTCTGATCAGAGAGTCAGGCGGATTGGTGACCAACTTCAAAGGCAGTGACGATGTTCTTGATGGCGGTGACATTATGACCGCAAATCCCAAACTGCTTAAGCAAATCGCGGCATCGATTCGATAGCCGCTAGGGCGCAATCTCGTCCTGCTCTGCGCCTTCCCTGACGGGAATAGCAACGTCTTCTTTGTTCACGCCAAGCGCGAGCAGTGAGGTAGACGCCACGTAGATTGACGAATACGTTCCCACCGTCACGCCCACCAAAAGCGCCACAGCAAAGCCGAAAATCATATCGCCACCCAATACAGCAAGCGATGTGAGAACCAGCATTGTCGTCAGCGAGGTTACCAATGTCCGACCAAGCGTTTCATTGAGCGAAATATCGATGACACCTAAAGGGGCTGTCTTTCTAATCTTGCGCAGGTTTTCGCGTATCCGATCTGACACGACAATTGTATCGTTCAAGGAATATCCGATGACGGCAAGAATCGCAGCGAGCACTGACAAATCAAACTCCAGTCGCGTGAGCGAGAAAAACCCGAGAATGATCAACACATCATGTGCGAGTGCAACGACCGCACCCATGGCGAATTTAATTTGAAATCTGAATCCGACGTAAATCAACACAAGACCGAGTGCAAGGAGCATCGCAAGCCCACCTTGCTCCCGCAGTTCATCACCGACCTGCGGTCCAACAAACTCCATGCGCTGTAAAATAATATCTTGTGTGGTTGCACCCCGCAGGACTTCAACCATCCTCGCGCCGTCAGCGTCCGAGTAACTGATCGGGAGTCGCACGAGCACATCCTTGTCGTTACCAAAACTGACCACCATGGCGCCTTCAAAACCGCCTGAGCTCAATTGTGTTCTGATCGCACCAAGATCCGCACTGTCCTCATAGTTAAGCTCGATGAGCGTGCCGCCGGTGAAGTCGAGACCCCAGTTTAATTGCTGCACTGCCAGCGAAACGACCGTGGCGAGTAAAAGAACGCCTGAAAACGCCGCCGCTACAAAGCGGCCACGCATAAATGCTATCGGTTTCATGCCGTTGCCCCTTCAGTATTTGCATCGGCTTTCATGCGAACGCGACCTATGCTGAGACGTTGAACACGCCGCCCTCCGTAAACCACATTAACCAGCGCGCGGGTGCCCATAATCGCCGTGAACATTGACGTGATAATGCCGACCGAGAGCGTGACCGCAAATCCCTTGATCGGTCCCGTACCCACTGCATACAAAATCACCGCCACAATCAGCGTCGTAATATTTGCATCCAAAATTGTGGTTACTGCGCGCTCAAACCCACTGTGAATAGCCAGTTGGTTGGATGTCCCAGCCGCCAGCTCCTCTCGAATACGAGCAAAAATCAAGACATTAGCATCCACCGCCATACCCACCGTCAAGACGATACCGGCAATACCCGGGAGGGTCAGAGTTGCACTCAGCAGAGACATAACGGCCACCAAGAGAACGAGGTTTGCAGACAACGCAACGACGGCTATGACACCAAACACACGGTAATAAACGGCCATAAAGAGTACAACGAGCGCAAGCCCTAGCTGGAGCGACTTCATGCCCAGCTCAATATTTTCGGCACCCAGAGAAGGACCCACAGTCCGCTCTTCAACAAAGCTGATCGGAGCGGCTAATGCGCCTGCTCGCAACATCAGTGCCAGCTCTGATGCCTCTCCTGGGTTGTCCAAACCGGTAATTTGGAACTGAGCGCCCAACGCTGATTGGATGACCGGTGCGGTCAGCACTTTCTTCTCATCATAGGGGTCACGTATGACGACAGTGGCACCCTCTTCGTCGGTTTCGTAACGCGTCCGATACTTACGCTCAATGAAGAGCACCCCCATACGTCGCTTAACGTTGGCGCGCGTTGCTCTAGACATCAACATGCCGCCTTCACCATCAAGCGTAATTTGAACATTGGGTTGGCCGTTTTGATCGAAGCTCGACGCGGCATTTGAAACCCGCTCACCGGTAATGATGATGTCGCGCTCGAGCCATTCCGTCATGCCTTGGCGACTCTCCCCGCGGTAATCAAATCGCTGGCGCTCTGAAATCGGCGCACTGGTCTCTGCAACCAGCCGGAACTCCAAATTCGCAACCTTACCCAAGATGCGCTTTGCTTCAGCCGTGTCTTGAATACCGGGGAGCTCAACGACAATTCGATTCTTACCTTGTCGTTGGACCAGAGGCTCTGACACGCCTAACTCATTAACCCTGTTTCTAAGCGTCGTGAGGTTCTGAGCAACAGCGTATTCAACCACTTCTGCAATAGTGGCCGGAGTCACTTCAGCAAATAACTGAGGCGTGTCGTCGTCCACGCGATCAAGCAACAGTTCGGGGTACAGCTCACGCACTGCCGCACGCGCCGCTTCACGGTCATCAACCGCTCGAAACGTCATGCCGATTCGCGTGCCGTCGAGCGCTACTCGACCACGAATACGCTCGTCACGAAGTCGTCGCTTAATCCCGTTTTCGTATTGTTCTAGCTTGCGCTCCGTGGCCGCGTCAACATCGACCTCAAGCTTAAAATGAACACCACCGCTCAGATCTAGTCCAAGCTTCATCGGCTGAGCGCCACCCGTCATCAACCATTCTGGAGTTGTTGGAGCCAGGTTCAGTGCCACAATAAAACCGTCGCCCAAAGCGCGCTGAAGTACGGCCTGCGCTTTTAACTGCTGGTCCCGATTTTGGAGCCTCACTAGGCCCGTTTTACCCGAGGCTTGGACTTCCTGACCAAAGTGTTCAATCTCAGCCGCAGTGAGTGCTTCGCTGGCAAGCACAAGTAGGTCTTCGTCAACACCTTGCGAACCACTAGAACCACCAATTTGAAGTGCGGGGTCGGGCGCATATAAGTTTGGGGCAGCGTAATAAAATCCCATCGCGACAATCAGTGCGATGACCGCATTTTTCCACAGTGAATACCGGTTTAGCATTGGGGCTCCATACGACTAGCGCAGCACATCGAGGTGCTGGAAAGGCGCGAAGTTTAGCTTGTGAGTGGTGTTTAGGCTATCGAGTTTCAAATCTAATCCACCCATACGCGTGCATTACGGAACAAACGCATCCAGCCCGAGTCCTCAGGCCAGTCTGCAGGTGCCCACGACATTTGCACTGTCCTAAACACGCGCTCTGGATGCGGCATCATAATATTGACCCGCCCGTCCGCATTGCAAAGCCCGGTGACGCCGTTTGGCGACCCGTTAGGATTTGCGGGGAAGGTCGCAGCCACTTGGTCCTGATTATCGATGTAGCGCAGCGAGACACGGTTGGAAGACTCGAGAGCCGAGAGATCGTGGACGCTGGAAAATTGTGCTCTTCCTTCTCCGTGAGCGACGACAATTGGCAGTTCAGATCCACCCATGCCCATCGTTAAAATTGATGCAGATTCCTCGACACGAACTCGTACCAATCTCGCCTCGTACTGCTCCGAGAGATTTCGCGCGAACCTCGGCCAGTGCTCGGTTCCTGGAATCAACGGCGCCAGTGCTGACAGCATTTGACAGCCGTTACAAACGCCGAGCGCAAAAGTGTCTTCGCGGTCAAAAAACGCCTGAAACTGATCACTCATTGCCGCGTCAAATAAGACCCCTTTTGCCCAGCCCTCACCCGCGCCCAAAACATCGCCGTAAGAGAAGCCACCGCAGGCCGCAAACCCTTTGAAGTCGTCAAGGTGTTGACGACCCGACTTAAGATCGGACATGTGCACGTCCGTCGCATCGAACCCTGCTCGATGGAATGCTGCCGCCATCTCAGCCTGACCGTTAACCCCTTGCTCACGGAGAATTGCGATTTTCGGCCGAACACCGGTGGCAATCATGGGTGCCGATACGTCGTTTGACACATCAAAAGTCAGTGTGGCGCTTAAACCTGGGTCGTCAGCGATAATCTGTGCGTACTCTTGATCAGCACAGTCAGCGTTGTCACGCGCTCGCTGAATTGCAAAACTATTTTGCGCCCAAAGCTGTTGCAGTGCGCCACGACGACTGTCAATCAGCTCAAACGACGGGGTATTCACCACCACTCGCTCATCCAATCGTGGCTTGGCTAAAACAACTGCAACATCAGAGAGACCGTGTCTCCCCAGCACTTCACTAACGACACTCAGCTGCGTGTCTGCCACCTGGATCAGCACACCCACCTCTTCATTAAACAGCAGCGCCGGGGCCTGCTCGGGTGTCGAATCCACATCGATCTCGAGCCCACAACGTGCGGCAAATGCCATTTCCAGCAGTGCAATCAGTGCACCACCGTCAGAGCGATCGTGATACGCCAAAACAGTGTTTGCGGCTTTTAGCTCAACCATTGCAGCAAACAATGCTTTTACATCAGCTGCGGCCACATCAGGAACACTGGAGCCTAACTGACCGTATGTCTGCGCAAGCGCGGAGCCACCCAGTCGATTCTGCCCACGCCCCAAATCAATCAACAGGATACTGGTTGCCTCGTCGCGAAATAACTCGGGCGTCAACGTTTCGTGAGCATCACCCACGGGGGCAAAAGCGGTGACAATCAGTGACACCGGCGCAGTCACACTCTTGGCCTCGCCATTATCATCCCATTGGGTCCGCATTGACATCGAGTCCTTGCCCACAGGGATGGTTATCCCGAGCTCCGGACAAAAGTCGAGCCCAACGGCTTTAACAGTGTCGTACAACACCGCATCGTCACCACGGTACCCTGCGGCAGACATCCAGTTCGCCGACAACTTAATATCCTGTAAAGACGAGACAGGCGCAGCCAATAGATTAGTAATGGCCTCGGCCACCGCCAAACGAGCCGACGCAGGGCCATTCAATGTGGCCACGGGGGTTCTTTCACCCATGCTCATCGCCTCACCCAAATGCGTATCAAGTCCCGCTGTAGTGACCGCAACGTCAGCCACTGGCACTTGCCAGGGCCCCACCATTTGATCCCGCGCAACCGTCCCAGTGACCGAGCGGTCGCCGATAGTGATTAAAAAAGCCTTGCTGCCCACTGCAGGAAAGGTCAGCACTCGCTCGAGTGCGTCCGAAATAGGAACCGCCCCATTGAACGCGTCAGCAGGTGGGGCCACATGCCCGGTGCTTCTATGCATTTTGGGTGGTTTGCCAAAGAGGAGCGAGAGCGGTAAATCAACAGGGTTGTTCTTAAACAGCCGGTCACCCATTCGCAGATGCTGATCGTGGGTCGCCTCCCCCACAACCGCATGAGGGCAACGCTCGCGCTCACACATGGCTTTAAAAATCTCTAGGTTCTCGGGATTAATGGCCATGACGTAACGCTCTTGGGACTCGTTACACCAAATTTCGAGGGGACTCATACCCTTCTCGTCACTCGGGATGTTGCGCAACTCGAAATCCCCTCCGCAACCGCCGTCTTTCACGAGCTCGGGGAACGCATTGCTCAAGCCACCAGCACCAACATCATGAATAAACGCGATCGGATTATCGTCTCCACGCTCCCAACATCGATCAATAACCTCCTGGCATCTGCGTTGCATTTCCGGGTTTTGTCGCTGCACCGAAGCAAAGTCGAGATCTTCAGTGCTTGCGCCACTTGCCATAGAAGACGCGGCACCGCCGCCTAGGCCAATAAGCATGGCCGGACCACCCAACACCACCAACTTGGCACCCGCATCAAATGGCGGCTTATCAACGTGCTCAACCTTGATGTTGCCGAAACCACCGGCGACCATAATGGGCTTGTGATAACCCCTCACACCCTCACTGGTCTCAACCTCAAAGGTTCTGAAGTAGCCGCCCAAATTCGGACGTCCAAACTCATTGTTAAACGCGGCAGCACCCAGGGGGCCTTCGGTCATAATTTGACGCGGTGTGACGATACGGTCGGGCTTTCCGTAGTTCAGTTCCCACGGTCGCGGGTACTCTTCTAAATTCAAATGCGAGACGGTAAATCCACACAGCCCCGCTTTGGGTCGAGAACCACGACCCACCGCACCCTCGTCTCGAATTTCGCCACCCGAGCCCGTCCCTGCACCTGCAAAAGGTGCTATCGCCGTGGGGTGATTGTGGGTTTCAACTTTCATCAATAGGGCAATAGGCTCGTCGTGATAACGCCAAGACTGAGACGAGGGATCCGGATAAAAACGCCCGGCAGTATGACCCGCGACAACAGCCGCGTTATCCGAGTAGGCAGAAAGGACGTTTTCACCGCCCTGCTGATAGGTGTTTTTAATCATGCCAAACAAGGACCATTCCTGGTCAATGCCATTAATAGTCCACGAGGCGTTGAAGATTTTGTGCCGGCAGTGTTCCGAGTTTGCTTGTGCAAACATCATGAGCTCTGCATCGGACGGATCGCGCCCCAACGCCTTAAACGCATCGGTAAGATAATCGATTTCATCGTCTGCCAAGGCCAATCCAAGAGCCGTATTGGCGCAGACTAGCGCGTCTCGACCCTCTTCCATGACGGACACGCTCGTCAATGGCGTCGGGTCAATAGCAGTGAATAAACCCGAAAGTTGCTCGAGTGTGCTCAGGGTCGTCTCGACCATTCTGTCATGCAAAAGACCATGCAATGCCGTCGGGTCTGCGAGGGAACCCAGTCCGTCGATCACATAGACCACTGCCCGTTCAATGCGGTTAACCGCATCAAAATCGCAGTTGCGTGCGATATTTGTTGCCTTGCTTGACCAGGGAGAAATCGTGCCAAAGCGCGGCGCGACAACAACAACATGCTGTTCGGTCAGCGCGTCATCTCGCGGCAGGGGACTTGTTCCCGGCTGCAGCAACGCGCCAAGCTTTTCACTGTCAAGCTCACCCTCAGCATCAATGGCATAGACAAAATATGCGTGTCTGAGCATCAGTTTGGAATCGAGTTCAGCTACCTGTTGAGATAGCCGCATAAATCGAGCCGCAGAGAGTGCGTCCGACCCGGGCAAAAGAAGCATGTGCAGATCCTAAACGAAGAAGCGCACATCATACCGTGCCTGCGTCGCTGGGTGAATGTTCAGAGTAAAGATCTGGGCTACACTGACGACATGAGATCTTGGTTCATTATCGCAATATTG
Organism: Halieaceae bacterium; assembly: GCA_018666295.1. Taxonomy (GTDB): domain Bacteria; phylum Pseudomonadota; class Gammaproteobacteria; order Pseudomonadales; family Halieaceae; genus Luminiphilus. Next base: position 2,283 of record JABIZW010000161.1, on the reverse strand, counting down.
ACCTTGACGAGCTGTGGCAACCCCACCGTGCTCGAGGACCTTCGCGCTGATAATGAGCTCGTGGTTGTGACTCGAAATGGACCGACGACCTACTATCTAGGCGCAGACGGGCCGGCAGGGTTTGAGTACGAACTCGTTCGTGGGTTTGCAGATGCGCAAGGGATGACCCTGAGAGTCAAAGTCGCGTTCACACTAGAGGACGTTTTCGAGACACTTAAGCGCGGCGAAGCACACATCGCAGCTGCAGGTTTAACAGGATCGACAGAAAGGTCTCAATTATTTGAGTCCACCGAGACGTACCTTAACCAGCACCCGGTGGTCGTCTACAAAGCGGGTCAGTACCGACCTCGGTCCCTCGACGATTTAGCCGATCTTGATATCGTGGTCATGCGCGGCAGTCAGCACAGACTCAGACTCGGCGTACTCAGTGAAATAGATCCGGATATTCGCTGGCGTGTTTTAGATACTGCCCAGTCAAGCGCGGTGCTCGAGGCCATCGAATTGGGTCAGGCTGACATTGCGGTGTTGGACTCAGGCGAGTTTTCAATGCAACAACGTCTTTACCCCCGTGTCGCTGAGGCCTTTCAACTCAAAGAGGCACTGAGCACGGTGTGGTACTTGGGTAATGATCCGCGCGCCAAGGAGTGGCGTGATCAGGCAAACCAGTTTCTCAAGACCGTCACTCAAAATGGAACCCTTGAGCAAATGAAAGAGGCCTACTTTGGAAGTGTTGCCAATGCCTCTCGCATTGAGTCGTTTACTTTCCAAAAAGCGGTTGAGATGCAACTGCCCAAATGGCGACCCCTGATCGAAAAAGTTGCGCAAGAGTTCCGCATCGACTGGCGATTACTGGCAGCCATTTCGTACCAGGAGTCGCACTGGGACCCTACTGCAAGATCACCAACGGGTGTGCGCGGAATGATGATGCTCACACGACCCACAGCGAAAGAAATGGGTGTAACGAATCGTCTGGACGCCGAACAAAGTCTGCGCGGTGGCGCTCGATTCCTTAACAGTTTGTTACGCCGACTGCCCAGCGACATTGACGACCCAGACCGGACCTGGATGGCGTTGGCTGCCTACAATATAGGAATGGCTCATCTCGAGGAGGCGAGGCGTCTTACCGAAGGCAACGGTCAAGATCCACATCTCTGGCAAGATGTTCGCGCGAAGCTGCCTGACCTACAGAACCCAGCGATTTATCCGCATCTGCGACACGGATTTGCCCGAGGAAAAGAAGCCGTGACCTACATCGACAATATTCGACATTACTACACGACGCTACAACTCAAAGACATCCCGAGCCGCGCAGTATCACCCCCTTTAAATATTCGTGAAGTGACGCGCTCAAAAGATGCGCTTTTAAACTGGAATCCGCTGAGCCTTTGACTGCCGGCGAGATCTAAAAAATGTCTGAAGTAGCCGCGAACTCTCCCTCGACATAAGGCCTTCTTGCCACACCACACGGTGATTAAGTGACGCATTGTCGAGCAAACTCGCGCTGCTCAAAATAGCGCCTGCCTTTGGCTCTTTTGCAGCAAACACCAAACGCTTGATTCGCGCATGCACTAGGGCGCCACAGCACATGGTACAGGGCTCGAGCGTGACGAACAGTTCGCACTCTGGCAAACGATAGTTACCCAGCATCTGTGCGGCTTTTCTCAGCGCCAACACTTCCGCATGCGCTGTCGGATCGCTCAGCGTTATCTGCCGGTTACACTCGAGCGCAATCACCTGATCGTCGCGAACAATGACCGCGCCGACCGGCACTTCACCTAACGAGGCAGCACGCTGCGCCTCTTCAAGCGCAAGCGCCATAAACCGAGTGTCTAAATCAGAAAAGTCAGTCACAAAGGCTCCGCCGTACAGAAGCGCCAGCACAACATGGCCAATGCGCTTCGATGCGGCTGATACGGCTCGCCAAGCGCACCGAGCTGTCCAATGGTTGGACGCTCTTCGAGCCCATGAATACGCTTAAATCCCTCGCGCACAGCCAAGTCACCGACCGGCCATATATTAGGTCTACCCAATGAAAACATGAGGTACATTTGGGCTGACCAGTCACCAAATCCTTTAATCTGAGTAATCGCGCGGATCGCCTCATCATCACTTAAACTCGGCAAGGCCTCCAGAGACAGCACCTGGGTCGCGTCAGCGGTGGCAAGGCAGCGCATGTATTCAACCTTTTGGCGAGAGAGCCCTGCACTACGAAGCGTGGTTTCATCCGCGCGCAAAACTGATTCCGCCGTGAGATTCCCTCCGAGTGAGGCCAATAGCTTTGTG
>JABIZW010000135.1 GCA_018666295.1 Halieaceae bacterium | reverse complement strand
AATCTCGCCAAACAGCTTCTTTGCAACATGGGGCGAGACAGGACCCTGAAGTTGCAACGGCGACACATCGGGCTCACTGACTTGGACATCAAAGCCCTTACCCAGTGCGAGACCTGTGGCCCACAAGATGACGTCGCCATCGCCGGGCGATAACCAAAAACAGTCCTCTGCCATGCGAAACAAAACAGCGTCATTGATGATGCCGCCCTGATCGTTACAAAAAACGACATAGCGACCCCGGCCAACGGGACAGGTCGAGATGTCTCTCGGCGTCAAAAGCTGCGTCAGCGCCAAGGCGTCAGGCCCCTTAATTTCCACCTGCCGTTGCACCGCGTGATCTGCCAAGATGACGCCATTGACCATGGACCAGTATTCCGCCAATGGGTCGCCAAAGTGAACAGGCAAATACATGTGGTTATAAATCGTGAACGACCGGACACCGGCGTCCAGGGTTGAGTCAAAAAAAGGTGACCGGCGTACGCGCGGCCCGATACCTATAGCGAGTGGGGTGCTATTTGTCATTGAAAAAGTCTCCGGTGGGCGGACTAGCCCAAGCGTTTAAGTTGTTCTTGAGACCACTGAACAGTGTTGTCTAGTTGATTGAAGGTGAACATGTACAGGCCTTGAATAGCCATGCGCTCATCACCGATCGCCGATTTCAATTCTTTAAGCAGCGAATCGGGCTTGTAAGTCGGACTGCGCAGTAACATACCTGCCAGTCCCTTTTGCTTACGCGCGTATTTAGCGGACTGGCCAACGCCAATTCGCAGTGATGTTTTGAAAAGTTTCATGCGATCCATAACACCGGGCAGACCGATCCAGACGGGAGTCGTAATTCCGCGATCACGCATCTCTCCAAGCCACCTCAGCAACACCGGCATGTCAAAACACATTTGCGTGACCATGTGCGTCGCGATGTCCTGTTTCGCTTCAAGCGCTTCAAACAAAACGTCATCTGAAATCGCGGGATGACCCTCAGGGTACGACGCCACGCCGACGCGCGTGAAGGGATGGTCCATTTCACTGAGATCTCGCAGGACGGCCGCGGAGCTGTCGTACTCACCCATGGGCGAGTCGAGATCACCACCGGGGACAAAGATTGAGGTGATTCCACTGTCACTCAGCTGCGCGACAATGTCACGAAGGTGCTGACGATTCATGACTTGGCGCGCAGCGATGTGCGGCGTCAACATAAACCCGCGCGAAGAAAGCTGCGATACGGTGTCTAAAGTGACTTGCAAACCCTGCTTGGGCGAACAGGTAATGCCCACACGATCACCTGCCTTGAGGGCAGTCAGCTTGTCCTCAAAACCCTTCATCGGAATGACTTCGTGATACAAGGTTTCAAGCAAATTTTTAACGGCGGTCATCGCGAACTCCACCCAACGAATGCGCGAAATTAACCCCAAAATTGAGCGAGCGCAATAGGGCTAATTTAGACCCCTACTCCGAGGGGTTAGAGTCCCTTCAAAACTAAAATTTCGACAGCCGTTCTTCGGTGTCAGAAATCGTGTAATTCGAGGTGCTTTCGGCGTCGAGCGAGGCACGAATTCCACCCTCTTCTTCGGCCAGACGATAGAGATCTTTCATCGCAGCAACCGCCTCGGAACTGTTGCCAACAATGCGCGAACAGGTCTCTGACAACGCCTCATCCAAAGCCTCTGGCGTCTCAAAACTGGCATTAGCAACACCCCACTGAACCGCTTGAACGCCTGAAAAAACGTTCGCGGTAAACGAAAGCTCACGGGCACGTCGGTGGCCTACAGCGCGCGACAGTGTCTGAGACATTCCCCACGTCGGGCGCAGACCAAATTTTGTGTGGGTGTCGCCAAATTTTGATGAGTCGGTGGTGTAGACAAAATCGCAGTGCAGGGCCACCTCTAGCGCACCAGTAAAACAAGCACCCACCGCGCGTGCGATGACAGGAACCCCGGCGTCACGAATAGCCGCCGCCAAGAGCGCCGCTGGCTCGTCGAAAACGTTACCAATTATCCCGCCCTCAGGCTTTATACCTTGCAACACCTTCAAGTCAACGCCTGCAGAAAACGCGCGTCCCGCTCCGCGCAGTACAATGACCGACACCTCTTCGTCGTCACTGCCTTGTTGCACCAACCGAGCCGACTCGGACAACATTTCGGGTCTCAGCGCGTTAAGCGCATCAGGACGGTTGAACTCAATCGTGAGGCAATGGTGCGCAACGGCGACATGGATAAATGGCGTTGTCGATTCGTAACTCATTAGGTGACTCTCTCAATAAGGTGGGTGTCACTATCCTAGCAAGCTACGGCGTCGGCAAGCCTCTGACGCACTAATATAAAACACGGAGCTCACTCGCTGCTGTATTCGGTACTAACTCACGAATCGTTTGCGCAAGGCGCCGAAACAGAGGACGCGCGGGTGAGCGACTTCGCCAGGCAAGTGCATGGTCACGGTACATGTTCACACCAAAAACGTCTGTAACCCTGAGCGGATCGGTCTCTCTGATCTCGGAGGCGACGTACAAGGCGGGTAAAAAAGTAATCCCCATGCCCATCACGACCATCTGTCGCAGCGTGTCGAGCGACGTCCCCTCGAAGTCGCGCCGTGTATTCGCGCCAAGCGTCTGGCACAACTCGGTCACTTGGCGGTGATAAAGGTGGTGTTCGTCCAGTGTCAGCACTTCCTCACCCACCAGGTCCATTCGATTGATCACGTCTTTACTTGCCAACCGGTGGTCCAACGGCAGTACCAATTTGAGGGGCTCCCTAAACAGTGGGCTGACGTCGAGCCCCGATTCCGCGATCGGCTGGGTAGAGAGAATAAGATCATGTTTCGCGCTTCTTAAATCCTGACTCAGCTCGGCAGGCACACCCTCCCGAACAAACAGCCGAAGTTCCTGAAACCGCTTATGAATTTCCGGGAGAACTTGGGGGAGTAAGTAGGGCCCAAGCGTCGGTGTGACTCCGATACGGTAGGTCCCCGCAACCCCGCCAGAAAACCCGTGCGCGGTATCGACAAAGCTCTGCACCTCTTCTTGAATACGATGACACACCGGCATCAACTCGCGTGCCGCCACGGTCGGTGTGGCACCTGAGCGGGTTCTCTCGAACAACTTCACGCCCAAAGACTCTTCGAGCGTTGCGATTTGCGCGGTTAGTGTGGGCTGAGTGACGCCCAATCGCTCCGCGGCGCCGCGGAAGCTTCCGGCATCGCTAATCGTCTTAAAATACTCCAATTGACGCAAACTGAGGTTGAGTTTTGGCTGCACAGTCATCGCTCCGTATAGGTGATAGATTTTTACTATCAAATTATATCAATATATTAGTAACAACTATCGCATCCAATCAATAGAGTGACGGCGTACATACTCGCATACCTGCCCAAACCCGCCAATTTCGCCTGCGCGGGCGCGTTTTATGCGCGCAGCGAGGTCGGCGTATGCTTTATTTTTTCAACCCTTTTGGAGACCGCAGTGAACGAAGAAAATGTGATCGCATTGTTTAGTGAATGGAATGACGCCTTGGCCACTGGCGACCCCGACGTGGTCACCCAGATGTACGCAGACAATGCCGTGCTGCTGCCGACCGTATCCAACCAAGTTCGTCACAATCATGCGGAGATCAGAGATTACTTCGTCGCGTTCCTCGCCAAGAAGCCGCAGGGTGTCATCACCGAGTCTAACGCCCGAGTCCTCTCCGATACGTTAGCTACCAACGCTGGAATCTATGTCTTTACCTTTGGCGATGGCTCATCCGTAGCCGCACGTTTTAACTACACCTACGAGCTCATTGGCGGTGCTTGGAAAATTATTCAACACCACAGCTCTGCGATGCCTGAAGGCTAAGCAGCTGCATTCATCAGGGGTAGCGATTTACTTAACCAAGCACTATCAAAGCGAACGAATTTAAGCGGGCACATTGGTATGAGCAGCAAGTTTTTCGACACGAGTAATCTTCGCGGTGACCTTTATGGCGGCTTGACTGCCGGAGTCGTGGCGCTTCCATTGGCACTCGCTTTTGGCGAGGCATCGGGAGCAGGTCCCATCGCGGGTGTCTATGGCGCTATCATCGTCGGCTTTTTTGCGGCCTTATTCGGTGGCACTGGGTCTCAGATTACGGGCCCGACCGGCCCAATGGTCGTGGTTTTTGCGGGCGTTTTTGCCTCGCTGAACGGCGATCCATCACTCGTCTTTGCGACCGTTATTTTAGCCGGTCTTATACAAATCATGTTTGGCCTACTCGGGTTTGGCCAATACATCCGCTTGGTGCCTTACCCCGTTGTATCTGGATTTATGAGTGGCATCGGCTGCATCATCATCGCCCTGCAACTCGCGCGACTTTTTGGTCACGAACCCGAGGGTAGCGGTACTATTCCCGCGTTGATGGAAGTGCCGACGGCCGTCATGGATCCGCACTTTGGCGCACTATTCATCGGACTTTTAACGCTTGCCATGGTGTTTAGCTGGCCAGCAGCTTGGGGGCGTGTCATTCCCTCTCCTCTTGCCGCCCTGGTCACGGGCACCCTCCTGGGTCTTTTTATTGAGGGCTTGCCTATTTTAGGCGCCATCCCCACGGGCCTTCCTAGCTTCATCGTGCCCGCATTAAAGGCCGATACAGCAATCATCATCTTTGAAGCCGCGGCCATCTTAGCGGTGCTGGGTGCGATAGACAGTCTCCTCACATCACTCGTTGCTGACAACATGACTCGGACTCGGCACAACTCCAATCGTGAGCTCATCGGTCAAGGTATCGGTAATACCGTCGCTGGCTTCTTTGGTGGCATTCCCGGCGCCGGCGCGACAATGAGAACAGTGGTCAATATCCGCACCGGGGGTAGCACCAAGATTTCGGGGATGTTGCACAGTGTGTTGCTGCTCGCCGTGCTTCTAGTCCTTGCCCCCTTTGCGGCAAAGATTCCACACGCTGTCCTCGCCGGCATCCTCGTCAAGGTGGGGTACGACATTATCGACATTGCCTATCTCAAACGAGCACACCAGGGTCCTCGCTTTGATCTATTACTGATGGCTCTAGTCTTGGGACTCACCGTGTTTGTCGACCTCATCACGGCGGTGATGGCCGGCGTTGTCATCGCAGCATTAGCGTTCGTCAAGCAGATCGCTGACGAACAGCTAAAGTCGTTCAGTGGTGAGGGCGATGACGCCGAGCTAAAACTCACGGACGCGGAGGCCAACATACTTAAGACTGTCGATGATCACCTCACCCTATTCGACTTTGGTGGGCCACTGAGCTTCGGCGCCGCTGCCGATGTGGGTCATCATGTCCGCGAGCGTATTGGTCGTAACGATCACAGGGCCATTGTGCTGGACTTTCATCAAGTACCCTTTATCGATGTATCAGCTGCACGCGCCGTGGAAACAATTGCGGTTGATGCACATAATGCAGGCAAACGCCTCTATGCCTGCGGTATCAAAGACGGAGTAGCACAGGTACTCGAAGGATTAGGGGTAGTAGACCATTTGCCTGCTAATATGCAATTTGAGACTCGACTCGAAGCACTAACAGCAGCAAAAGAATGGATCTTAGAAGACGACGAAAAAAACAGCATCGGAACCGAGGCAGCTTAGTAGGGCGTTGGGCGACGCTCAGTGGCCTTCTTGTCATCGTGGTTAGCGCGTTAGCCTTAGCCGAGAATGATCTGGCCACGATACAGTCCAACATCTCAGCCCCTGTCATTATTGATGTTCGCACCCCACAGGAATTTGCGACCGGATCTATTGAGGGCGCGGTCAACCTCCCGCTGAAAGGCCTCCCCGACTCGCTCTTAAATGAGGGCATTGCACTCGACGAGGAGGTTGTCGTTTATTGCCGAAGTGGCCGCCGCTCTGCACAGGCAAAAACGTTGCTCAAAGCGGCTGGATTCGAACTTGTATTCGACGGTGGTCCGATGAGACAGCTTAAAGGCGTACTGAACGACTCAGACGCCTGATCAATTTAGTCTACTGACCCACAGTGCTGAGCACAGCATCCACCTGCTCTTGTGACAAGCGATCGTCGCCGGCAGCATAGGTGTCCGCCATGGCACTGTAAAATTTCGCATTAACTAGGTTGGCATCACCACAGTCCCGCGACGCAACGGCTTTTCCCGGTACGCCTGCAATAACCGTATTATCGGGAAACTGACTGCCTTCGGTGACAATCGTATGGCCTGCGACAATGCAGTTATTGCCAATCTTCACGCCGTCCATAATCGTTGCGTTAATACCGATCAAGCAACGATCGCCAATGGTGCAGCCGTGTAAGGTCGCGTGGTGCGTTATGGAGCAGTCGTCTCCAACGATTGTGGGCGACGCGGCGCCCACATGGATCATTACAAAGTCTTGGATATTCGTGCGTGCACCAATGCGAATTTCAAACGTTTCCGCCCGTGTCACAACGTTAGGCCAGACTGACGCCCCGTTCCCAATGTAAACCTTACCGTACAGCCACGCCGACTCGTGAATGTAGGCTGGATTATCTAAGGTGACATTCTTACTCATATGGCCCATCGTTAACTCCTCACAGACTTGACCCAATTTTCGACCGAGTCTACGTCATTGCAACCTTAGGAATACAGTCCGACCGCAAATGTCCTCGCCAACTGCCCCCTCCAACCACAAGTCTCTGATACTCGGTCTAATGGCTGTGGGACTCTGGAGCACCATGGCAACCGCATTCAAGTGGGCGCTAATTTACAGCTCGCCCATGCAATTAATTACCACCGCTGCGACTGTCTCGTGGCTATTCTTTGCGGTGAGCCTGGCGATAGGCGGGAGGCTGAGTCGCGTCATCGAGGTGCCAAGGGCGTTGCTTTGGCGATGTTTGATTTTGGGTTTACTCAATCCAGCCTTGTATTACTGGATTT
>JABIZW010000090.1 GCA_018666295.1 Halieaceae bacterium | reverse complement strand
TGTCCTGTAATACGCACGAGATCAGAAACTGTGAGTTCACCTTGACTGCACAACGAAAGGAGCCTGAGCCGACTGGGATCAGCGACGGCTTTGAGGCACTGAGATAGGGTTTCTACGTTCATAGATATAAAGATATCTTTATGCGTAGATAAAAAATACGGTGAGTGGCGATTTTTCGCGAAACAAACGCTACGCTTAGACCACAAAGTCGGCGCGAAGGCGCCGTACCCAAGGGATAAAACCATTAATACCGAGGTAATACATGCTAAAACTTCACTTTGCACCGCAGTCAAGAGCTGGGCGTATCTTGTGGCTTCTCGAGGAGTTGGCGCTGCCCTATGAGCTCAATGCTATGGCGTTTCATCCGAAAGATTTGAAGTCGGATGAACATCGCAATCGTCATCCACTCGGTCGTATACCGGTGTTGGACGACGGTGACGTGTCGATCTACGAGTCAGGCGCAATCGTTGAGTATGTGCTCGCTCGACACAAAGAGGGGGGGCTTAAGCCGTCCGTAGAGAGCCCGATGTTTCCTGAATACCTGCAGTGGTTTCACTACTGCGAAGGCATGGTGATGCCACCGATGAACACTATCGTCGTGCACACCCTGCTGCTTCCGGAGGATCGACGCGACCCCGTTGTATTGGGCCAAGCTCAACGACTTCTGAATAAAGCGCTGCAGCCGGTCAATGAAGCGCTGGAGGGGCGAGACTACCTCATTGGCGATTTTTCGGCGGCCGATATCATGCTGGGACACGCGTGTTTCATGAGCAATCGCATGGGCTGTGTGTCAGACGACATGCCGCACCTCAAGGCCTATGTGCAGCGAATTACCGAGCGTCCAGCATTCCAGACCGCGATTACTGCGTCATAAGGGCAGCGACGCGCGTTGCCGCGAAGAATTTTACTGATTTTTAAACGAACCAAACGAACGGATGGGAAAGGCGATTGTGTTTAGTAGAGCGTTAATAGGTATTGGGTTAAGTGCAACGCTCGTCGCGTGTGGCGGCGGTGGTGGCGGAAGTTCCAGTCCGGCGAGCCCAATAGCGGGCGGCGGTTCTGGATCGGGTGGTGGGTCCTCCACTGATGCCTGTGGGGTTGCGGCACAAATTGAGTTCGTGGAAACGGTCGCAACGAGTTACTACTACTGGTACGAAGAGCTCGCAGACGTCAGTGCGAGCGACTATTCAAGCGCCTCTGACTATTTGGCCGCGATTATGCGACCCGTTTGGTGTGACGCGGTAGATGCACCGGGTAATTGCCAGAGTACAGGGCGCGATCCTGGCTTCTCGTACATGACCACCATTGAAGAGGATACGCAGCGTTTCACGTCAGGCGCGTTCTACGGTTACGGTGTGCGGTACCGCATTATTGACAACAATTTCTATTTTGCAGATTCCTACGAAGGGGGTCCGGCTTATAACGCGGGAGTTCGCCGCGGTCAGCGCTTACTGGCGGTCGATCGCGGACAAGGATTTGAGACTTGGGAAGCGCTGGTGGCGCGCAGTGCCGAGCTTCCAGAGGCGGTTTTTGGCCCTCGTGGGGAGCTTCAGACGACGACGTTCCGTGTTGAGTATGATGGGGTTGTCAGTGAGTTCTCAGTTACTACAGCAGAGACCTCAACACCCCCGATTGCCGGAGAGCCGCAACTGATTGCTCGTGCGGGCGGCGCTCCCGTGGGCTACCTCAATTTTAGAACGTTTATCGATGCGGCCGAACAACCCCTGCGCGACGCCGCAGAGACGTTCGCTAATGCAGGTGTGTCCGACTTGGTTATCGACCTGCGTTACAACGGTGGAGGACTGGTTCGGGTTGCCGAAACCCTACTGAACTTGTTGGCGGGAGACACCGCGAACGGTGAGCTGAGCTACATTATAAATCTCAATGACAAACACCAAAATGAAAACAGTACGGCGGATTTCCGATCGCTCAATGAAACCTTCTCGCCGCTTCGTATTGCCTTTATTACGACAGGTGGCTCAGCCTCTGCCAGTGAACTCATCATCAACGGGCTTGACCCCCATATTGAGGTCGTCTTGGTGGGCTCAGAGACTTCGGGTAAGGCGGTGGGGCAAAGCGCATTTGATCTGGACGCTGACGCCTGCGAGACCCGCTTTCGCCTTATCGCCTTTGAAATTCAAAACGGTGAAGGTCAAGGCGGTTACTATACCGGGCTTGCAAGCACCGGCCGGTTTACGCTTTACGATGCAATAGACGACGCAACTCGACCGTTTGGCGACGTTCAAGAGGCCTCGCTACAAACCGCATTGGCGTGGTTGAACGGGACCCTTGAGAAAGGCCCCAGTCAGCAGGCAAAGCGTCCGACACCACCGCTGGGCGTGGCCGGGTTTGAGGCATCCTGGGGAGCAACAGAGCAACCTCCACTGAATCCAGATGGGAGCGTTCGCGCGTTCTAGTCCGCGTCTTGAGTGATGGGTTAGGCATTTGCGGTATTCACGGCGTCTAAAAGTCGGTGTGGCCTCAACTATGGTTTTTTTTAATGTTTTGGGTGATGTGAATGATTGATGCGGGAAAGGTTTTTCAAGAGATTGTTAACGAGCGCAGGTCTATTCGGGCCTTCAAACAGGACCCCGTTAGTCGTGAAACCATAGCCCAAGTGTTCGGGCCGGCGCTTCGAGCCCCCAGTAACTGCAATACCCAACCTTGGTTCGTTCACATTGTCACGGGTGCGAAACTTGAGGCCTTAAGAGAGGCATTACCTGCCGCCTTCGCCTCAGGCGATGTGGCGCCTGA
>JABIZW010000089.1 GCA_018666295.1 Halieaceae bacterium | reverse complement strand
GGCTTTCGCAGGCCTTAGACCACGCTAATGCCACAGGCCGACGCGCCCGCGTATAGTTCGCGCCGCCGACGAGCTCTCCGTTGTGCTGTCTGATGCGACGCACCAGGTCGGTCGTGACACCGGTGTAGAACGTACCATCGGTGCACTCAACCAAATACACAAACCATGAATCCATCGAGTTTTTACTCATTAGATTTCAACGCTGTCATCCGAACATATTTTTTGAGAGTATATGATGCGACTTACCCGGAGGCACTATGAGCGATAATATTACACACGTCACTGACGCTGATTTTCAAGATGAGGTTTTATCCTCAGATGTACCCGTCCTCGTGGACTTTTGGGCCGAATGGTGCGGACCGTGCAAAATGATTGCACCAGTGCTTGAGGAAATAGCCAGCGAATACGGCGATCAACTTAAAGTGTGCAAGGTCGATGTAGACGCCAACCCCGATCTACCCGGGAAGTTTGGTATCCGTGGAATTCCAACGCTGATCGTTTTTAAGGGCGGCAGTGCAGTAGAAACAAAAGTAGGCGCGCTCTCAAAAACGCAACTCGCTGAGTTTGTAGACAGTTGCCTCTAATCCAAACACGTCCTACACCCAAAAAAATCTCTTAACTCTTTGTAGACGCACCGCAAAAGCGGTGCTACCTTTCCGTTGTGGGCGTCATCACGCCGCAAACCCCTGAGTAAACGCACTGACATCTTCCCATGTATTCGCGTCCACTATGGGGTTTCATTAGAAAAAATCTCTACCGCGCCAGTAATGGACAAACCAAACACTACTCCCCAAAAGCCACAGGTAAAACCGCGTGCAAGAAGAAGAAACTAACATTATCGATTCGTCAGCCAGTCCGGCAGTCGACGTGACTCCAGAGGCAGATACATCGGATGCCTCAGCCACTGACGACAAGCCTACAAAAACGCTCAAACTGAATCGGGCAGAGGCCGCCAAAGAAGATGAAGCCGCTCCCGAACAAACTCAAGAGCAAGCGAACTCAAGCGATACTGAGACGGCATCAGCGAGCGAAGACGGTGAAAACCAGGGCGGCGGTCGCAACCGACGCAATCGCAACCGGCGTAACCGCCGTGAACCACATGTCCCATCAGAAAATCCACTGAGTCTCACGGAACTTAAGACCAAGACGATGCAAGAACTCATCGACATGGCCGTGGAGATGGGCATCGAAAACATGGCCCGCTCACGAAAGCAGGACATTATTTTCTCACTGCTGAAGCGGCATGCGAAAAGCGGTGAAGACATTTACGGCGACGGCGTTCTGGAAATTCTTTCCGACGGCTTCGGATTTTTACGCTCCGCAGACAGCTCGTTTCTAGCCGGGCCCGACGACATTTATGTCAGTCCTAGTCAAATTCGACGCTTTAACTTGAGAACAGGCGATACTGTTACGGGAATGATTCGTCCACCCAAAGACTCAGAGCGCTATTTTGCATTGCTCAAAGTCAGTGAAGTGAACTTCGAATCGCCCGAGACAGCAAAAGCCAAAATTCTTTTCGAAAACTTAACCCCGCTATTTCCCGATGAGCGGCTTACCCTTGAGAAGGGAAATGGCTCTAGCGAAGACTTAACGGGACGTATCATCGACTTGTGTTCTCCCACGGGTAAAGGCCAGCGGGGATTATTGGTGGCTCCACCCAAGGCGGGTAAAACCATCATGATGCAGAGCATGGCACAGTCCATCATCAGCAATAATCCTGAGTGCTATATCATCGTCCTGCTGATTGATGAGCGCCCTGAGGAAGTCACCGAAATGCAACGTTCTGTCGGTGCGCGTGGTGCCGAGGTTGTTGCGTCGACATTTGATGAACCACCGTCGAGGCACGTTCAGGTCGCCGATATGGTGATTGAAAAAGCAAAACGCCTCGTTGAACACAAGCGTGATGTTGTTATTCTTTTAGACTCCATTACCCGTCTAGCAAGGGCTTACAACACGGTCGTCCCCAGTTCAGGAAAAGTCCTAACCGGTGGTGTTGATGCGCACGCACTTGAACGCCCAAAGCGTTTCTTTGGTGCCGCCAGAAACATCGAGGAAGGAGGCAGCCTTTCCATTATTGCAACGGCGCTCACTGAGACCGGCTCAAAGATGGACGAAGTCATCTACGAAGAATTTAAAGGTACCGGCAACATGGAACTCCACCTCGATCGAAAGATCGCGGAAAAGCGCGTGTATCCGGCAATTAATATTCGACGTTCAGGAACGCGCCGGGAAGAACTGCTAACCGGCGAGGACGAGCTGCATCGCATGTGGATCTTACGTAAATTACTCCACGGCATGGAAGATCTACCGGCGATTGAGTTCTTACTCGACAAGCTCAAAGACACCAAGTCTAACGACGAGTTCTTCCGATCAATGAAGCGTAAGTAGTTTCGGCGCACAGTGTGCGCCCACGCCCTGTCTTGCTCATTTTGCGCGTCAGTTTCAAGACGCAGTGACCCGCTCTCCATTCATCTATGTCATGCTGTGGTGAATGAAAAGCTGAAGACGACAGTATGAAATTTCGGGACCTACGCGACTTCCTCGCCACGCTAGAAGCGAATGGCGATTTGGTGCGAATCAAAGAAGAAATTGATCCAAATCTAGAAATGACAGAGATCGCCGACCGTACGTTGCGTGGCGGTGGTCCGGCGCTGCTGTTTGAAAATCCAAAGGGCTATGACGTGCCGCTTCTGGCCAATCTCTTTGGTACTGAAAAGCGTGTTGCGCTGGGTATGGGCGCAGACTCAACCGAAGCGCTGCGTGAAATTGGTGAGCTTCTCGCCTATTTACGACAACCTGACCCGCCCAAGGGTATGCGGGATCTGATTGACAAAGCCCCGCTGCTCAAGAAGGTGCTCAACATGGGCCCCAAAACGATCAGCCGCCCACCCTGCCAAGAGGTCGTCATCAAGGATGATGCGGTCGATCTGACGACGCTTCCTATTCAAACGTGCTGGCCTGGCGATGTTGGGCCACTGGTGACATGGCCGTTAGTCATCACACGCGGACCAGAAAAACCGCGCATGAATCTGGGTATTTATAGAATGCAGCTTCTGGGGCGCAACAAGCTGATCATGCGCTGGCTGTCGCATCGTGGCGGCGCTCTCGACTTTCGAGACTGGACATTAAAGCGCCCGGGAGAACCCTACCCAGTGGCGATCGCATTGGGCGCAGACCCCGCCACAACGCTCGGCGCGGTGACGCCCGTGCCCGATGCGCTGTCAGAATACGCCTTCGCAGGGCTACTGCGCGGCGGTAAGACCGAGCTGGCCAACTGCTTGACACCTGCGTGCAGAGACAACGAACTTTTGGTTCCGGCGCACTCTGAAATTATTTTGGAGGGCTACATAGATCCCACCGAAATGGCCAATGAAGGGCCATTTGGCGACCATACTGGCTACTACAACGAGGTTGAAAGCTTCCCCGTCTTTACCGTGCAAACGATGACGACCCGGAAAAACCCGATTTATCACAGCACTTACACAGGCCGGCCGCCGGACGAGCCCGCAATTCTTGGCGTCGCCTTAAACGAGGTCTTTGTACCCTTACTGCAAAAGCAATTCCCAGAGATTGTGGACTTCTATTTACCCCCTGAAGGCTGCTCTTACCGTATGGCGGTGGTCAGTATTCGCAAAGAATACCCAGGGCACGCAAAGCGCATCATGTTGGGTATTTGGAGCTTTTTGCGGCAATTTATGTACACCAAGTTCATCATTGTGACTGATGAGGATGTTGACGTCAGAAACTGGGAAGATGTGATTTGGGCCATGACAACGCGTATGGATCCTCGTCGCGATTCAGTCTTTATCGACAACACCCCCATTGATTATCTCGATTTTGCCTCGCCGGTTGCAGGTCTTGGCTCTAAAGTGGGTATGGATGCGACGAATAAATGGGAGGGTGAAACCGAGAGAGAATGGGGTTCATCGATTCAAATGGATCCAGAGGTAAAAGCGCACGTCGATTCGCTTTGGGACTCTCTGGGAATCAACTTGCCTGGACGCCAACGCTAGGCGCGGTTAAGGAAGAGGCTCCCAAGCGCCGTTACGATGTCAGCTGAGCGGTGCGCCGCATAGTAATCGGTCAGTAGCTGTTGACCCTGATCGCCCGACATCGCCTGCGCTTTCGCGATGACCAAGCCGGTTGCAGCATCGCCTGATGGCGCAGTTTCCATCAACTTCGTAAGCTTGCTGATCAGCATATCGGGTTTTGACACCCTCAACTGGGCGAGTACAGCCGTCGCTTCAATCGGCCACCCCTTGTCCGCCAAACCGAGCAACTGCGCTTCCACATCTGAGGACGCGCCGACCCGCAGTAAGTGCCCAGCATATAACGCGGTAAAAACTGGATCGTGTTTCTGATGCGCGGACGCGCTTTGCCATAGACGCTTTAACTTATCGCGTTTTTGAGCAGTCGCGAGCTGCCGAGTAAACACCCAGTTGCGGGCCTCTTTCAGGTGGACCTCGGAAAACCAAGACACTCGCTCAAGCTTTCCAAGTTTCTGATTGAGCGCGACGTCCCGACCGGCGAGCACGTCCGTGAAGCTCTCTCGTACGAGTTCGGACTCTCGGTTTTCTTTACGCTTTTCAAGCCAGCGACCCATACCCGGGGCAATGCCGAGTAATGCGACAAGCACCCGGTACACTAGCCTAGCCGCCAGTAAAAAAAAGACCGCCATAATACCGAGCGCGACTACCGTAGTTTCAACGCGATAGTCTCCGCGCTGTAACAGCACATAGCCGGGATCTTGTGCTAACACCGACACGAGTGCCACCCCCGCAGTCAAACCCAGAATCACGAGCAACAAGGGACCCCGCATCAGGGTGTCTCCTCAACACGGGCAGGGACAGCCAGAGATTCTGGTGCGCGCTCAAAATCGCGAAATATGCGCAATGTCGCTGATAAATCTGGAAGTGGCGGCAGAAAATCTGTCGCAGCAAGCGCCTCTAGTGACTCGATGACGCTGTTTGATCGGGCGTCGTCAGAATGCGTATGCGCCCGAATAAAACGCTCAGCTCGCAGGAGAGCACTGCCGTATTGATCTTGATCACCCATCAACAAGGCCACCCTCGCCTGCTCCAGCATCGCCGCCAAAGCCATTTGCGACAGCGGCTCCCACGTATCGGGCAGAGGACGCATCTCAGACGATTCAATAGTGGTCACAACGAAATAACGCGAAAGCAGTGAAAGCGCCCTCCCCCAGACCGACAGATCACCGTCAATAATGTCTGCGCTAAGGTCCGTATTCGCCAATGCACTGAATGAACCGGCGATGACAAATTCGAGCAGACGGATTTGTTCCTC
>JABIZW010000219.1 GCA_018666295.1 Halieaceae bacterium | reverse complement strand
CCCCCTTTTTGATTTGCGACAGCGATGATTTTCATAGTGTTGTCTCGGCACACTTAAGCACCGCAAGCTGCCTCACTTCGTTCAGGCCTGGCACTAGAAGCGCCCGCTGATCAACGAGAACAATACGTGGATCCAGCGCTGCCTTCTCGGTTTCGAGTGTTTGAGACTTCATGGCGAGCCAAACACCGTTTTTTTTCAGCAGGTGCTGTGTCACCTGAACCATTCGCGTCAAGTCGGCAAACGCTCGGCTCAACACGGCGTCAAAACCTTCCTCCGGTTGAAAGTCTTCAACGCGTCCCTCAACGATAGTGACGTTGTTTAAGTTTAGATGGCGCCTTGCTTGATGGAGAAAGCGGGTTTTCTTTCCGTTGCTGTCTAAGAGTACAAACTCTGTTTCTGGACAGCAAACTGCGAGTGGAATACCTGGCAGTCCTGCTCCTGTTCCGACGTCGCAAATACGGCGAGCACCGCCAAGGTGTGTCAATATTGAAAGACTATCCATGAGGTGTTTCGGAATCATTTCTTCAGCTTTTTTAATCGCCGTTAAGTTAAACGGCTTGTTCCACTTCTGTAGCAACTGGAGATACTCATAGAGCTGCACGGCACGTTTCTCATCGATAGATAGTGCGGCCAACCCTTTGCAAATCAGGTCGTACTGAAAGTCACGCATTACTGGCTATGCGTTCAGCGGGTTTTTCGCTACTTCTTCGTAAATGAACTAATAACAGCGATAAGGCAGAAGGTGTAACACCTTGTATACGGCTCGCCCGAGCAATGTTACTGGGTTGATTTTGTATCAGCTTCTGACAAATCTCATTTGACAATCCAGAGACCTTTGAAAAATCAAATCCAGCCGGTATCGGCGTATTTTCATGTCGTTTCAGACGGTCTATATCGTCTTGTTGGCGCGCGATGTAACCGGCATATTTCACTCGCGTCTCGATGTGCTCCGCCGTAGCTAAATCTTGAACCATCTCACCCTTTAAGCTCGCAACATCGCTGTATGACAGCTCGGGTCGTCGCACTAGATCAGCCATCGAATATTCACGCGTGAGAGGCGTCGTTAGCTTCTCGTCGAGCGTTTGAGCAGATTCTGTCTTTGGGTGTATGAAGGTAGAATTAAGGCGCTCTAATTCTTGTTGAATAGTCACTTGCTTGTCTTCAAACACTGTCCAGTGGTCATCGTTGATAAGTGCTAACGCTCGTCCTTTTGCTGTTAATCGCTCATCTGCGTTGTCTTGACGGAGCTGGAGTCTATATTCTGCTCTCGACGTAAACATTCGATAAGGTTCTAACGTCCCGAGCGTGACCAGGTCATCCACCAAAACACCGATATAAGCCTCGTCGCGCTGTGGTTCCCACGGATCCAGCTCAGCTGCGTATCGAGATGCGTTTAACCCGGCTAATAAACCTTGCGCACCAGCTTCTTCATAACCCGTTGTGCCGTTGATTTGACCGGCAAAAAACAAGCCAGAAACGTGTCGCGTCATTAAACTGTGTTTTAAGTCTCTTGGGTCAAAGTAATCGTACTCAATTGCGTAACCAGGTCGCGTAATGTGCGCGTTTTCAAGCCCTTTAATAGAGCGCACCAGCCCGACTTGAATGTCGTACGGCAACGACGTAGAAATCCCATTCGGATACAGTTCGGACGTTGTTAACCCCTCGGGTTCTAAGAAAATCTGGTGCGAATTCTTATCAGCAAATCGGTGAATCTTATCTTCAATACTCGGGCAGTATCGAGGTCCAGTCCCTTCGATAACACCACTAAACATAGGCGAACGATCTAATCCACTGCGAATAATATCGTGCGTTTCCTCGTTCGTTTTAGTAATCCAGCAACACACTTGCTCTGGGTGTTGGTCCACTGATCCCAGTTGCGACATTACCGGCCGCGGTGTATCTCCCCACTGTTCCTGCAAGGAAGAATAATCGACCGTATTCCCATCAATTCTAGGCGGTGTTCCAGTCTTTAATCGACCTAGGCGAGGGCATATTTCGCGGAGTTGGTCAGCCAACGTAACAACGGAAGGGTCGCCCATTCGTCCACCAGACTGGTTCTGAAGTCCAACATGAATTTTTCCATGAAGGAATGTCCCCGCAGTCAGCACGCAAGCCAAAGCTTTAAAACGAATACCGGTCGATGTCCTAACCCCTGATATTCGGTCCCCGGAGAGTTCGATATCATCGACGGCGTCTTGAAAAATAGTCAGATTCTTTTGAGCAAAGAGTATTTGTCGTATCGCATTTCGATAAAGGACACGATCAGCTTGAGCACGCGTGGCCCTAACCGCAGGACCTTTGCGGGCGTTAAGCACTCGGAATTGAATGCCCGCCAAATCGGTGGCAATTGCCATGGCGCCACCAAGTGCATCGATCTCTCGAACGAGGTGCGATTTACCAATACCACCAATAGCAGGATTACATGACATCTGTCCTAACGTGTCGATGGAGTGCGTGATCAGCAACGTTCGAGATCCAGCACGCGCTGCCGCCAAGGCCGCTTCCGTACCGGCATGACCACCGCCAACAACAATGACATCAAATAGTCGGTCTGCACTCATCTGCGTGTCTGTGGTTCGTTAAGGGCCGCGAAGTATACGGGCATTCGTAAGAGAACATAAGCATATTAAGAACGGTTTACAAAGGGCAAAGCGGTAGTTTTTTTTGTTTGTGCTCCTGTGGTTTTACAGGTAACCCTGCCTTTCGAGTTTACGGTAAAGGCCCTATATTTAAATATATATATTAAAGAGTAGATACTTTGATGTTGTTATTATTAAGGGCTCGAAATTTTGTGGAAAACTCTTTGTAACCCGTATAAAAGCTAACAAAAATACGAGACAAACCCTTGTTGTAAGGGCTGTAAAACGACCGTACAAGCAGGGGGTTACCGTTGGATAAGTAACGCTCTAAGAGAAGGTGAATTTTACCTTACGGTTATGCACAAAACGGCGCACAGACTTTAGAGCTGGGTTATGCACAGGGTCGTCGGTGAAAAGAGCCTCGTAACAGTCAGGCATCAGCCGCTCTTTAACGGTGTGGCAGAGCACTTATTTGCCGATGCAAAACGAGCTAAAAATTTGGCCCAGTATATCGTCACTTGAGATTTTTCCGGTGAGTGTGTCAATGGCAGTTTGCACGCGCTTAAGATCTTCTGAGAGTAACTCGGCGGCACCGTGAACGTTATACTGCGCTAGCGCGTGAGCGAGTAATCGCTCCGCTTCGGTAAGCGCGTCCACGTGTCGCTGACGCGCACTGAACATTGAATGTTGATGACCATTAATGAGTAAGGTTTCTTCGACGATCGAAGCTAATTCATCTAATCCATCACGTGTGGCGGCGCTGAGAGCGACGCAGTTTCGACGCTGCTCGTCTTTGAAGCGCCCTAGTGCGCGCTTTGTTAAGTCGGCTTTATTGAAGACCTTAATGATGGGTGTAGACTGAGGTATCCAGTCGGTATCGATGTCAATCGCATGACTGTCGTCAATAATATGCAGCACAAGGTCAGCTAAAGAACCACTGGCTTTGGCACGTTTTACGCCTTCTTGCTCAATAACATCGGTGGTGGAACGGATACCGGCAGTATCTACAACCTCTAGCAAGGCTGCGCCAATTTGAACTGTCTCCTTCAACGCATCTCGGGTTGTACCAGGTTGATCGGTCACGATCGCAATATCGTCATAGGCTAACGCATTTAGAAGACTGCTCTTTCCCGCGTTTGGCGCGCCAATTAATACGGCGGTGTGACGTTGCGTTCGTTTTTGCGCAGATGAAACGTCACGTAACATCGTTTTAATCGTGGTGTTACAGGTTTGAAGTCGCGCAATGACGTGATGGCGCTGCAGTACGTCGATGTCTTCTTCCGGAAAATCGATCGATGCCTCAGTCAAGGCACGCAACTCGTTCAAGTCACTCGAAAGCGTGTCGACAAGTTGTGAAAAAACACCGGTAAGTGATGACGCAGCCAATTTGGCGGCGGTTTCGGTTTCTGCGGATATTAAATCTGCAATCGCTTCGGCTTGTAACAGATCAATTTTCCCATTCAGAAAGCTGCGCTCAGAAAATTCACCAGGACGCGCGGCTCGAGCACCGAGCTCAAGACAGCGCGTCAACAACGCTTGGAGCACGATATGGCCACCATGAATCTGCAGTTCAATTACGTCTTCACCCGTAAACGAATGAGGCAGAGGAAAATAAAGACCGAGCCCTGAGTCAATAACGTCACCTCGGGCGGTGGTAAAGACGCACAAGTGGGCGTGGCGTGGCTCAAAATGATTTTGACTTAAAGTGGTTGCTATTGTTAATGCTTTTGGGCCGCTGAGTCTGATGATACCCACCGGCCCGTCGCCGCGCGCGGTGGCGATTGCGGCAATGGTGTCGGTATCTAAAGCCGTCATGCGGTTTTTTTAACGAGCAGCCTGTTCAATTTGCCGCGTAACAATGTACTGCTGAGCAAAGGACAGTAGGTTATTGCAAAGCCAATACAATACTAAGCCTGCTGGGAACCACATCATCAAAAATGTGAAAGCAATGGGCATGTACTGCATTATTTTTGCTTGCATAGGATCCGGTGGCGCGGGGTTGAGGCGCTGCATGAGGTACATGCTGATGCCCATTAAGAGCGGTAATATGAAGTAGGGATCCATGGCTGAAAGATCATTAATCCATAAAATAAAGGGAGCATGTCGCAGCTCGACAGATTCAAGCAGCACCCAGTACAGGGCAATGAAGACAGGCATTTGAATCAGCATAGGCAGGCATCCGCCCATCGGATTAATTTTTTCTTTCTTCCAGAGCTCCATCATTGCTTGCTGTTGCTTGGCTTTATCTTCGGCGTATTGGTCGCGAATACTTTGAATTTTAGGCTGTACGGTACGCATCTTAGCCATTGATTTATAGCTTGCAGCCGACAAGCGGAAAAAGGCGAGTTTTACGAAAATGGTAAGAATAATAATGGCGAGCCCCCAATTAACAACAAAGGACTGAATCAGCGTAAGCAACCAAAATAAGGGCTGAGCTAACCACCAGAGCCACCCGTAATCGATAACGAGGTCTAAGTTTTCGGCCAAGTCACCTAAAACCACCTGATCTTTTGGGCCGACGTAAAGGCGTTGAGAAATGGTATGTTGGTCGCCAGCGTCAATGCTGACACCGGCATTTTTATAGCCAATGACGTTATCGCCGTTTGATAGTTGGCTTGCGAAGAAGTCATGTGACTCCGTTTGTGAAGGAATCCAGGCGGAGACGAAGTAGTGTTGAAGTATCGCGACCCATCCTGCGGGCAAGTTCTTTGAAAAGGGCTCATCTTGTAAATCAGAGAACGTCAGTTTTGTGTATCGCTCTTCTGGCTGCGTAAGCGCGGCGCCGAGGTACGGGCTTACGCCGAAACCGACGTTGGCGTCTGGCGCTTCAGAGTTATCTCGTTTGAGCTGCGCGAATGACGTGACATCGACGGACTGTCTGCTGTTGTTGCGAATATCAAACGTGACGTTTACCAAATACTGGTTGTCATAGGCGGTAATTTGCTTGAACACCTGAAGACCGAGGGGGTCGTTGCCTATCCACGCAAGCGTTAAGGTGTGGCTGCCATCGGCGCCGAGGTCGATGCCCTGACTGACATAACGTGCGCGGTCCCCGCTGGCGTCAATCCCGTCAGGTCCGATAAGGCCTGTCTGTGCGACATACGTTCTCAATGCATTGTTTTCGAGTAATCGGAACGGCTGATCAGGGGTGTCTAGACGGACTGGAAACTTAGGGAGGGAGGCACCAGTAATGTCGCCCCCGTCCATGGAAATCGCGAGGTTTATTGTGTCGGTATTCAGGAAGAAAGAGGCGGCCTGATCGCGGGTTTCTGTGAGGGTCGTTACTGGTGCTGAAACTGAGGGAATGCCCTCGTCAATGGCAGAAAAGGACGATTTTTCCTCGGTCGCAGGCCTTTCCAATACGGCCGCAGCGTAGAGGTCGCTTTGTTGCTTCTTATGGCTATCAGAGTACTGGTTCCATTCAATCAGCAGCAAGAGTGATACTACGGCGGTCGAGCTTATTAGCAGTAATCGTACAGGGTCCATTAGGTCCTCGGCTTTTGGCGCTCGTTGTCTTGTAATGCATTGTGTTTTTCAGGAACCGGATCATAACCGCCGTCGGCCCACGGATGACAGCGGCAAATGCGTTTTACTGCAAGAATGCTACCTGAAAATGGACCGTGGCTCTCTACGGCGCTAATCGCATAAGCCGAACATGTCGGATGATAGCGGCAATTTGATCCGAGAAATGGGCTGAATGCGATCTGATAGGCACGAATGAGGCCGGTTAAAACCCTAGATACCAACGATGACAGTAAGCGCGCGAACGACGTGATCATTTTTGTTGTTGATCTAGTTTTCGCCAAATCTTTGAAAGGTCACTACAAAGGTCTTGGTTTGTTCGTTCCGCGACGCCTTTTCGAGCCAGAAAGATAATATCCATGGGTTCTGCAAGCGGGTGGCGTCGGAAATAGTCACGAACAATGCGTTTCACTCGGTTACGCTGCGCAGCCAGTTTTACATTTTTCTTTGCAACAATAATGCCGAGCCGAGAGTCTGGACGCTCGCTCTTGACACCAATTACGGTTCCGGCGCCAGCAGCAGCACGTGCTGTCGTCTTGTTGAAAACCAGCGAGTAGTCGCCCGCATTGAGTAGACGGGAAGATTTAGGGAATTTATGGGACATGAGACTCATGTCCGACCGGCCTTATGCAGAGAGGCGGATGCGCCCACGAGCTCGACGGCGAGCGAGTACTTTTCGGCCGTTTTTAGTCGCCATGCGTGCACGGAAGCCATGGTTACGCTTTCTCTTGAGTACGCTGGGTTGGAAAGTACGCTTCATTGTCAGACCTTCAGAGCGGTGCTTCTAGTAAGGGGGCGGAAGTATAGGTAGGGTCAAGTGACGTGGCAAGGGAAAACCCTAGAAAAATTATTGTGCTAATTTCACACGCCTTTTTTGTGCGTTAGTGGTCACTAACGATAAGCGTCTACTGTGGTAGGCGTTAGATATTGTGAGCGCCTTGAGAAAAGGATTTTTGTCACAATTGATCCATAAGTTATTCAAAACTTATCCACAGATAAAACAAAAAAACGATTGCATTTTTGTTTTTCTTGCCTTTCCCCAAAAAAACCGCTAACCAATTGATTTAAATCAATTTAATTTTTGTTGAAGTGAAGATAAATGTGTGGATAACTAGTCCGTATAGATTCGCTGTGAGTGTTTCTCAAGCCACTGCCCATGGTGCGCACGTCACAAGCGCTAAAAAATATAAAGAGAACAGCAGAAAATGCAAAGCGCACCATCTTCATTAACCACCCCCTCAAACAATGCGTTGTGGGCACGGTGTCTCGAGTCGTTGAAACGCGAGGTCCCGGAGGTTCAATTTAACACATGGGTCCGCCCATTAACGGCAGTCGATGACCATCGCGCGTTTGTCCTTAGAGCGCCGAATCGATTTATACGAGATTTCGTGGAGGAAAAGTACAGCCAAAAGATATCCGCGTGTTTGGCGTCGCTAGGGTCACCTGGGAATCAGCTGCCGATCAGTGTTATTTCTGGCCAAGATACGGCACACCGTCAAATTGGAATCACTGGAAGTGCGCAATCGAGTGGTATAGGTGACGGCGGTGGCCGCAAAGATTCGGAGGTGTTTAGTCGCAGCTCTTTTTCTGATACACCGCCGACCTCACAGAGGGTTGCGCCTGCCATTATTGTGCCGACGCACCAGCATAATTTGGTGAACGGGTATACCTTTGACAACTTTGTTCAAGGAAAAAGCAATCAGTTGGCGGTGGCAGCTGCACAGCAGGTGGCAGAGAGTCCTGGTGACGCCTACAACCCGCTTTTTCTTTACGGCGGTGTTGGTCTTGGCAAAACACACTTAATGCACGCCGTTG
Source organism: Halieaceae bacterium (assembly GCA_018666295.1). Classification (GTDB taxonomy): domain Bacteria; phylum Pseudomonadota; class Gammaproteobacteria; order Pseudomonadales; family Halieaceae; genus Luminiphilus. The sequence continues at coordinate 3,190 of JABIZW010000219.1, read as the reverse complement.
GTAATGCACTTCGTCAGCGAAAACCCGATGCGAAAATTGTTTATTTGCACAGTGAGCGCTTTGTTGCTGACATGGTGAAGGCGCTACAGTTGAACGCGATAAATGATTTCAAGCGCTTTTACCGGTCGGTGGATGCACTGCTCATTGACGATATTCAATTTTTTGCAAACAAAGACAGAAGCCAAGAAGAGTTTTTCCACACGTTTAATGCCTTGTTAGAGGGCGGACAACAAATGATTTTAACCAGCGATCGATATCCCAAAGAGATTGATGGGGTGGAAGAGCGCTTAAAAAGTCGCTTTGGGTGGGGTTTGACGGTTGCAGTGGAACCGCCGGAGCTCGAGACGCGTGTCGCTATTTTGATGAAAAAAGCCGAACAATCAGGCATAACGATGTCACACGAGGCCGCGTTTTTCATAGCGAAGCGTATTCGGTCTAACGTTCGAGAGCTTGAGGGGGCACTGAAGCGGGTGATCGCGAGCGCTAACTTTACAGGTCGGCCCTTTGATATTGACCTTATTAAAGAGTCTTTAAAGGACTTACTAGCGCTCCAAGACAAACAAGTGTCTTTAGAAAATATAAAGCGGACCGTCGCTGATTATTATAAAATTAAGGTGGCTGATCTCTTGTCAAAACGGCGTAATCGCTCGGTCGCACGTCCGCGGCAAGTGGCAATGGCGCTGGCAAAAGAGGTGACCAATCACAGCCTCCCGGAAATTGGTGATGCGTTTGGGGGAAGAGACCACACGACAGTGCTGCATGCTTGTCGTAAGATAGCGGAGTTACGTGAGACAACGACGGATATTAGTGAAGATTACAAAAACCTGCTGCGTTCGCTGACGACTTAGTCGCGGCATGTAAGCTTAAAAAAGAGAGATAGTACGAATGAAGTTTTCAGTATCGCGGGATGCGCTGATAAAGCCTTTAAACTTGGTGGCAGGCGTTGTAGAGCGTCGTCAAACACTGCCTATTCTTTCAAATGTGTTACTGAGCTTAGAAGGCAGTCGCTTGTCTTTAACCGGTACCGATTTAGAAGTCGAGTTGGTCGGGCGTATCGAGGTTCAAAATGACGGTCCTGACGGCGACATTACTGTTCCAGCGCGAAAATTAGTCGATATTTGCAAAAGTTTGCCGGACGGCGTCGATATTGCTTTTAGTGTTGAAGATGGACGCGTGACTGTAAAGGCCGGGCGAAGTCGCTTTACCTTATCTACATTGCCCGCTGCGGAGTTCCCAACGGTAGAGGCGGGAGAGGGCGAGATAGATTTAGAGCTGGCTCAGACGTTGGTGCGCCAAATGATTGATCGCACGGGTTTTGCTATGGCGCAACAAGATGTGCGCTACTACCTCAACGGCATGTATATGGAAATAAAAGAAGGACGACTTCGTTTTGTTGCCACGGACGGCCACCGGCTCGCACTGTGCACAGCGCCAGGCCAAGTAGAGGCCGAGGATAAGTCAGTCATTGTGCCGCGCAAGGGAATTTTAGAGCTTTCAAGGCTTCTCGATGTTGATGGATCAGTCACGTTGACGGTGGGGTCAAACCACATACGAGCGGCGACGGATCAGTTCACTTTTACCTCTAAGTTGATTGATGGGAAGTTCCCAGAGTATGAGCGGGTGTTGCCAAGATCGCCTGATAAGACTGTTACGGGCGATCGAACAGAACTTCGTCAAGCGTTCACGCGCACGGCGATTCTCTCAAACGAAAAGTATCGCGGAGTGCGGCTGGCGCTGACCAATGGTTCACTGGAAATAACAGCGAACAATCCTGAACAAGAGCAGGCTGAAGAAATGGTTCCTGTTGATTACTCCGGGGACGCTTTGGAGGTTGGCTTTAATGTGAGTTACCTACTCGATGTGCTAGGTGTTCTTTCGGGGTCCACGGTGCGTATGTCACTGTCAGACTCGGCAAGCTCTGCGCTTGTTGAGGACGGTGACGCCGGCGGTGAGGCAGACGCAGAGGCGCTTTACGTTGTGATGCCCATGCGCTTATAAGGTTTGTTGAACACCCATTGCTTACGCAGCTCTCGATAGAAAACCTCCGGAATATTAGTGCCGCATCAGTTGACCTGCGGTCCGGGATTTCGGCCTTTGTCGGACCTAATGGTGCGGGAAAGACCACCGTGCTGGATGCGGTCCACGTGTTGGGTACGGGGAAGCCGTTTACCAGTCATCACTCAAGTAAAGTTATTCAAGAAAAGGCCCCGCACTTTCAGGTGGTCGGTCGCTTCCGCCATGGTGGGCCAGAGTCCGTTGTGGGTGTGAAGCGCTTGCGCGAAGGTGGGGGAGAGGTTCGCATGGCGGGGAAGCCCGTGAAAGCGCTTTCAACTTTGGCGCATGAGCTTCCTTTGATCTTGATTAACGCAAACACGCTGGACGTTTTGCGTGAGGGGCCTGAAGCCCGTCGCAAGCTGGTGGATCAATTGGTGTTCCACGTGGAACATTCATTTGTTGGTGTTTGGCAGCGATATTATCAAGTGCTCAAACAACGTAATGCACTGCTTCGTAAGGGTATGGTTGATGATGATGCGGCGTGGGTTGCGGAGTTGGCTGTTTTGGGGGACCAGTTTTATTGCTCAAGGGCCCGTGCTATTGACCTATTAGCAACACAATTGCTCGGGGTGCTTGAGGAAATGAAGGTTGATTTCCCGTCATTGCGGCTTGCCTTGAGGTCGGGCTGGAAGGACGGGATGCCGTTTGCCTTGGCCTTAGAGTCGAATCGATCGAGCGATATCGACCGAGGGCATACACAAGTCGGACCCCACCGAGGTGATTTGGCTTGTTTTGTGGCGGGCGGCTTGGCCAATGACGTGTTGTCCCGCGGCCAAATGAAGGTTCTGATGTCTGCGATAAGGATTGCACAGGGCCGCGTGCTTAAAGAAACCACCCACCGGTCTCCGGTTTACCTCCTCGACGACGTTGGAGCGGAGCTTGACGCCACTAATGCTCAGGCAATATTTGGCGTATTGGCGGCCGAAGACGCACAGGTGCTCGCAACAATGGTCTCTTTGAGCGATACCACGCAGGGGCTTAAGCATTATGTGACTGATGTGTTCCACGTGGAACAAGGGGTGCTCACGAGCGCCAATAAAATGGCATAATAGAAGCCACTGACAGGAGATCTCATGGAAGACACCACACCAGGCGCCGAAGAGACGAGTTACGATTCGTCCAGCATTAAAGTACT
>JABIZW010000092.1 GCA_018666295.1 Halieaceae bacterium | reverse complement strand
AGCGACTCGTAGCTCGACGTCATCAACTCACTGATCAAACCCATCGACTTGAGCGTATCCGCTGGCGTGCCAGGCATCTCCGAACCAATAACATAGCCTAAGTAGTCGCCGGGCTTACTTCGCCATTGCGCTTGATTGTTGTCAATAATATAGCTCAGCCGCATTTCTCGTAGATCACGCTGAGGCTTAAACCGAATGAGCTTTCCAGACACGGCGGCCAAGTCCAGCTCAGTCGTGACGGTAGGCCGATCAATCTCTTTATTTGAAATACGCGAAAAATGTAACTCTGCGAGCCGCTCCATCTCAGCAACCGTCAAAGGGCTTATCAATACTAAGGACATTAAATTGGCCGAATAGTATTGCTGGAAGAACTCAATCGTCGCGGGATGTAACTCTCGCTGATCCTTATCCGCCAAGGTATCAAGATTGCCGATGGTAAAACGATTAGCCGGATGATCCCCCAGCAGCTCACGTTGCAGTCGGTAAATCGAGCGCCCTTCCGACTCGCGACGCATTGACCACTCCGCGTTGACGGCATTTTTTTCTTTCTGAATATAGCCAGGGTCCAGTATCGGCGCAGCAAAAAACTCTGAGAGCCGATGAAGTGCCTCCGCAAATGCGCCGTTCTCGATAGTGATCATATAGTTCGTGATCTCGCTCGAGGTGTAAGCATTCGAACTGCCACCGTTCTCAGCCGCGAAATTCATGTAACCGTCGGGCTCAGGGAATGATTCGGAGCCCATAAACAACATATGCTCGAGGTAATGTGCCATGCCCTGAAAATCCATAGGATCAGAGAACGCACCGACCCCAACACTGACGGCTGCAGCGGACTTTTCAGTCTCCTGATCCGACACCATCAGAACCTGTAAGCCATTATTCAATGTCACGGCTGCGTACGTCCGCTCGTCGTTAGGACTTTTGTTTATGACCACAGGGGGGGTTGGATCCTGCGCTGCCCCACCACAGGCCATCAAAAAAGCGGCCAAAAACAGGGCTGATAATAAGCGAGCGAAACGCCTAGTTTGCATAGTTACTCCTTTGTGCGCGGGCGCGCTAAGATTCTGACCGCGGCCAAGAGACCAACAGCACATTGCACAAGGCGGCCAGGGGTATCGCAAAAAACACACCCCAGACTCCCCAAAGACCACCAAAAATAAGGACTGCGATAATAATTGCCACGGGGTGCAAGTCGACCGCCTCTGAAAACAACACCGGTACGAGTACATTTCCATCGAGTACTTGAATCAGCATGTAGAAGCCCACAACCCAGTAAAAGTGACTCATCAAACCAAACTGAAAGAAGGCGACCAAAACAACCGGTATTGTGACCAAGAAAGCACCGATGTAAGGAACAATGACACTGAGACCGACTAAAAGCGCAAGAAGGGCCGTATAATTGAGGCCAAAGGCTGCGAATCCGACGTAGCTCAGTGCACCCATAATCGCAATCTCGATACCTTTGCCGCGGACGTAATTTGCGATCTGGACGTTCACATCTCGACCGATCTGATCGAGCGCAGGGCGCTCGCTTGGGAGAAAACTCAGCGCCCACGTCATGAGTTGCTCGCGGTCCTTGAGAAAAAAGAAAACCATGAGCGGAATCAATACAAGGTAAATCGCAAACGTCAGCACACCGGGAATAGAGGCTAAGCCAAACCCGACGAGCGCCTGCCCCATGGAAGCGACCTGCCCCTGGAGCGACGACAGCATTTCCGTAATAGGTGCCTGCTCGATCACCAGAGGGTAGCGCGCAATAATCTCTTCAATCTGAATCTGAACGGCAGCCATCATTGCCGGCGCCTCACGAATCAGACCCTCGAACTGACGCCAAGCCAAGGGCGCCACTCCGAGTGTAAACCCGAAGAAGACCCCGACAAAAATCAGGGTGGAACCTGCAAGCGCCAACTCACGACTCAATCCCCATTTCTGAAGCTGATTGGCGACACCTTGCATGAGATACGCAAGTACCAGCGCCACAAAAACCGGCATGAGTACGTCGCCTAATACGCTGAACAACAAGAACGCACCCAGCAAGATCATGAACAGAATCACCGACTCTTCACGAGTAAGGTGCCGGTCATACCAATTCTTAACTGCGTTAATCATCCACCGCCTCCTGCACCTACTGCATAAAGGGTTAACGCTATGGCCAACACCTCTCCGCGTCGTTCCCAACTCACACTATGACCTTCAAGCTTGGCAAAGGTTTCAAAATCACTGGGGGCCGCGGGGTCGGTCGCTAGGACCTCTATAGAATCACCCTGTTCACGCATGGCGATCGCCCGCTTGGCCATCAATACAGGCATTGGACAGCGTTTTCCGCGCGCATCGACAGTCTCCACAAACGACATGATCAGAATCCCTCCCCCTCAAAACACAGTATACCTGCTCAGGGAACCAACGGACGGTACTTTTGTCACACACAGACACACGTCGCGCTGCAAAGTCAGTTAACATTACTCGATGCCCAAACGCTTCCTACAATCGCTTGTCTTCGCCGCGCTCACAGTCGCGACGACCTTCGGAGGCGTCCGCGTTTTCGCGGACAATGACGATTTGAAAATCCCAAATCTGGGTGCCTCGAGTACGAGTCTGTACTCTGAGGAGTATGAGCGTCGTTTGGGCCGCTTGTGGCTTAAAGTGTTTCGTGCCCAGGCGCCCGTCTTGGACGACCCACTACTTTACGACTACGTTGAGAACCTCGTTTTTGAACTGGTGTTGCACAGTGACTTAAGGGACAGACAGCTGCAGCTTGTTGTCGTGGACAACCCAACGATTAACGCGTTTGCCGTCCCGGGCGGCATCATCGGTGTTCACAACGGACTCATACATCATGCTCAGACTGAAGATGAGTTCGCTGCCGTCCTCACGCACGAAGTTGCCCACTTGAGTCAACGCCACTTCTCACGTCAACGGGAACGCTCGCAAAACCAAAACATACTGACCATTGCCGGATTGGTCGCCAGTATTGCGCTGGCGGCGACCGCAGGCTCAGACGCCGGACTTGCAGCCATGACCGCGACGCAAGCCGCCGCCCAAGACTCGCGCCTTAAATACAGTAGAGCCAACGAGTCAGAAGCAGATCGTATTGGACTTAGAACACTGGTTACGTCTGGCAGGGACCCGCATGCAGCGGCCGACATGCACGAACGCATGCTCGCCGCACATCGACTGTACAGTACGAATCGACTGCCTGAATTCCTGCGAACGCACCCATTGTCGGAAAAACGGGTTGCCGACATGCGCAATCGCGCGCGCGCAGAACGGCGCGTGATTAGACCAAAAAGTTTCGACTTTGCGCTCATGCAAGCACGCGTTCGTCAGCAGTTAACGCAAACATCAGTTGCGGCGATTAACCTCTTTACAGATCAGACGCTTGAAGGTGGTACCGAGGCAGCAGCAGGTTGGTACGGTTTAGCGCTGGCATACATTGAGGCAGGTGAACCCATTAAGGCACGAAAAGCGCTCGATGAAGCGATGCGGCCCGACCCTGACAATCTGGCTTTTATTCTCGCCAGTAGTGAAATAGACACTGCCCTCGGACAACACCAGAGCGCATTGCGCCGACTCAAAAATCGTTTGAGCTTGTCGCCCGGAAACCATCCGCTGACCATGGCCTACGCGGATGCGCTCTGGCAGGCTGGCCTTCCACACGTTGCGGCGCAACTGCTCAAGGAGCAAAGCAAGAGAAAACCTGAGGACCCTGGCGTTTGGTATCGACTCGCGGAGGTTCAAGGGCTCGCTGGTGATATCGTAGGCCTGCACCAATCGCGCGCGGAGTACTTTATCTTGGTCGGCGCTCTTAATGCCGCGCAAACGCAGTTAAATTACGCGCTTAAGTTGGTCAACAACAACTTTACCCAGTCCGCCATGATCAACGAACGGCTCCGCGACGTTATGGATATCAGAGACGAGCTAGAGAACTCTTAAGCCCGACCGACGACCCCCGTCCCCAGCGACTGAGCAAACTGCAGCATGCGATTGAGCGGCTGCATGGCGCGCTGGCCTAAAGCCGGGTCGACAACAATCTCTCGCCCTTGCGGCTTGTCGAGCACTTCGGCAAGGAGCTCAAGCTCGTTCATCGCCATCCATGGGCAATTTGCACAACTCCGACAGGTGGCACCCTCCCCCGCGGTGGGTGCAATCAGGAACGTCTTAGCAGGGGCGGTCTTTTGGAGCTGATAAAAGATGCCCTGATCCGTCGCAACAATGAACTTCTCGTTTGGAAGACGAGCCGCCGCCTTAATGATTTGCGTGGTTGATCCAACGTGGTCAGCCAGTTCTAGTACCGAAGCAGGAGATTCGGGGTGAGCCAGAACTGCGGCATCAGGGTGCACACGTTTGAGGTCTAAAATACCTTTTGCTTTGAACTCTTCGTGAACAATGCAGGCGCCGTCCCAGACGAGAATATCAGCACCGCTTTCTCGCCGAACATAGTCGCCCAAATGTCGATCAGGTGCCCACAAAATCTTTTTGTCTTGCTCGGCGAGGTGCTCCGCCAAATCCAGCGCGATACTCGACGTGACCACCCAGTCAGCCCTTGCTTTAACAGCCGCAGACGTGTTGGCATAAACCACAACCTCGCGATCAGCGTGGGCGTCGCAGAAAAAGGAAAACTCGTCAATGGGACAGCCCTCATCTAACGAGCAAGTCGCCTCCAAGGTGGGCATCAATACGCGCTTTTGTGGCGTCAAAATCTTTGCGGTTTCACCCATGAAGCGAACACCGGCAACAAGCAGCGTCTGCGCGGGGTGATCTCGACCAAAGCGGGCCATCTCTAAGGAGTCTGAGACACACCCCCCCGTCGCCTCAGCCAGCGCTTGAATTTCAGGCGCTGTGTAATAGTGGGCGATAATCACCGCATTGTGTT
>JABIZW010000117.1 GCA_018666295.1 Halieaceae bacterium | reverse complement strand
GTTCCGCCACTTCAAGGTTGCTTAGGCTGGCATCGCGTTGCAGGAGGGACAGCAGGCGAAGATCGATTCTGTCGAGGCCATTTATGTCGTTCATTATCTTCTTATTAGTTAATTTGACTATTAAATAATAATATACGAGTTTTTCCGCTATTAAACGAGGTTTTTGGTGATAAATTCGCCATTTAAATCCAAGCGGAAGTCCTTATACTTCGTCGCTTAAAAGAACAACTGCGAGAGTCTGTAATGAGCACGGAAGATTTTGGGTCATTCGATTACCGTAAATACCCGATTTATCAGCCATTGAAGAAAGTGAATCGCCGGTGGCCGGATGCGGTTTTAAACCGTGCACCACTGTGGTGCAGCGTTGATCTACGCGACGGCAATCAGGCGCTCATTGATCCTATGACGGCCGATAAAAAGCTGCGCCTGTGGGAGCTGTTGATTGATTTAGGGTTTAAACAAATTGAAGTGGGCTTTCCGTCAGCCTCGTCGCATGACTTCGACTTTCTGAGGAAGTTAATCGACGAAGGTCGTATTCCTGAGGACGTCACTGTGCAAGTGCTCACTCAAGCACGCGAAGAACTGATCGTCCGGACTTTTGAGGCGCTGAGAGGATGTAAGCGAGCGGTGCTTCACTTCTATAACAGCACGTCGACAGTTCAGCGCGACTATGTGTTTGCTCTAGATCGGGCGGGCATTACCGACATTGCGGTGAAAGGTGCGCAGTTAGTCAAGTCGGTGGCGGCGAATTACCCCGATACGGAGTGGGTGTTTGAGTACAGTCCCGAGAGCTTTACCGGCACGGAAATGGACTTTGCCGTCGATGTTTGTAATGCCGTGATCGACGTGATTCAACCCACGCCTGACAACAAAATGATTATCAACCTCCCGGCGACGGTCGAGGTGAGCACGCCGAATGTTTATGCGGATCAAATTGAGTGGTTCTGTGACCACGTGAATCATCGCAATGCGCTGCTGGTCTCGTTACACACCCACAACGACCGCGGCGGTGCAGTTGCAGCAAGCGAGCTGGGACTGTTGGCGGGCGCGGATCGAATTGAAGGCACGCTGCTGGGCAATGGCGAACGCACGGGTAACATGGACATCGTGACCATGGCCATGAACCTTTACAGTCAAGGCATTGATCCTAAACTCGATTTTTCAAAAATGGACGAGATGATCGCGGTCTGCAAAGAGTGCACGCAGTTGCCATTGCATCCGCGACACCCCTATGCGGGCGAGCTGGTGTTTACGGCATTTTCTGGCAGTCACCAAGATGCCATCAACAAGTGTCTAGCGCGGCGACAAGGCGACAGCCTCTGGGAGGTGGCGTATCTACCGATCGATCCGGCGGATATTGGACGCAGCTACCAAGAAGTGATTCGCATCAACAGTCAGTCGGGTAAAGGTGGTGTGGCGTACGTTTTAAATCGGGATTACGGGCTCGATTTGCCTCGCTGGCTACAAGTTGATTTTAGCGCGGCAGTACAAGCCATGGCAGAGCGTTCTGAAACTGAAGTTCAATCCAAGGATATTTACGATCTTTTTTTAGAGACTTATCACTTAAGTGGTGCACGGCTGTCCGTGGGTAACTACCAACTATCGCGGGACGAGCGTGTCGACCGCCTTACGGTTCAGATTTCAGGACTCGAGGGCTCGCCGACCTTGTCCGGCAAGGGGGCGGGTGTTGTTGGGGCTTTCACCGATGCCATTTCTTCGCATACGGGCCACAAGATTATTGTCGTCGAGTACAGTGAACACACGTTGGGTTCGGACGCAGATGCGGAGGCTATTTGTTACGTCCAGCTCGCCATCGACGGGTCACGCGTTTGTGGAGTGGGTCGCAGCACGGACATTGTGCACGCAACTATGTCTGCTATTTTATCGGGTCTGGGCCGCTACCCAGACGCTTACGTGACCGCCGCTTAAACTAGTTTGTTTATGCTGTACCCTAGACTTCGTGCTCAGGAGGGCGAACGATCTTGCGAAGTTATGAGCTGGTAAAAGTGGCTGAGTGATGTATAGAGGAAGAATATCGACGTTTCGTTTGATCGCCCTAATGCTTCTGGCGGCGACCGTCCTTGCCGGCTGTTCAGCGAATCGCTTTATTTACAACCGCGCCGATACTTTTGTGCGCTGGATTGTTGATGACTATGTTGACCTTAATCGTGACCAGCAAGTCGCCTTTGATACTCATTTGCAGCATTTTCTTGGCTGGCATCGCCGTGATGAGTTGCCACAATATCGACAGTTCATTGTGTCCTCGCGCCATGCCCTGGGCGATGGCGTAACACTTCAAGAAGCTGTAGCCATCTCAGAATCGATTGAAGCGGCGGCCGATCGGATGCAAATAAGGCTGGTAGATCTTCTGCTGCTCAGCGCCGAAGGCCTCTCGGATCGTCAGATTCAAGACTTTTTAACCGAGGTTGATCGGCAACAAGAAGACTACGCGACAAAGCGCCTGACCCGTGATGAGCAAACGTATTACCAAGATTCCTCGGACTCTCTCGCGGGCCTTGCGAAGCGCTTAATGGGGCGGCTGAGTAAGGAGCAGAAGGCGCTTATAGAGGCGGAGGCGGCAAAACTCACGCGCTTAGATCGCCTTTGGCACCGAGACCGCGCCGTGTGGGGCTCGAAACTGCGAGCAATACTTGAGCGCAAAGCACCTGATTGGCAGTCTCAAGTCCGTCTCCTGGGAGACACTCGATCGCAGGCGCGTACGCCTGAGTACATAGAAGGGATCGAGCGCAACGGCGACATCATACTTGCTCTCTTGGTTGACCTCATTAACACGAGAACCGAGCGCCAAGATAAGCATCTGCAGCGCTTCTTGAGCGACTTAATCAACGACATTGATGCGTTGCTTGTCCCTGATTTAGCGGAGCGCCTAGTCCTCGAGCAGTGACAGGTCTCTCACGGCACCACGGTCGGCGCTGGTCACTGTTTTAGCGTAAAACTTTAGTGCTGGACTGACTTTACGGGG
>JABIZW010000155.1 GCA_018666295.1 Halieaceae bacterium | reverse complement strand
TGAGAAGTCATGACCTTCTTGCAAGACGATATCCTCTGTTGAGTTGTAAATAATCGGCCGCCATCATCTCATGGATTAGCCTGAAATAACGTTGATTATCCCACTTTTATTAGCCCTGATTTAATGCAAAAAGCAGGTGATGCGCTAGAACAAAACCCGCGTTCTCAGCGTCCCCTCAATCGCCGTCAATCCCTTAATGAGCGCTTTAGAGTAATCAGTCTCAATGTCGATGACGACGTAGCCGGTATCGCCCATTGTCTGCAGGTATTGGCCGCTGACATTCACATTGTTTTCGCTGAACACCCGGTTAATGGCACTCATGACGCCGGGAATATTGCTGTGAACGTGGAGTAAGCGATGCTTTCCATCATGCGCGGGCAGCGACACCTCAGGAAAGTTGACTGCTGAGAGGGTCGTTCCGTTGTCGCTATAGCGCGTTAGCTTGTCAGCAACCTCGACACCAATATTTTCCTGGGCCTCTTGTGTCGAACCCCCAATGTGCGGCGTCAAAATGCACTGATCCAGTCCTCTGAGGGGCGATAAAAATTCGTCATTATTTGACCGCGGCTCAACGGGAAACACGTCGATTGCGGCACCGCCAATGTGCCCGGATTTAAGCGCGTCAGCCAAGGCCTCAAGATCGACGACATTGCCTCTTGACGCATTGATCAGCATGGCGCCTGAACGCATGATCTCGATCTCTTGAGGGCCGATCAATAACTCTGTGCTCGCGTGCTGGGGGACGTGTAAACTCACGACGTGTGCCACCTCGAGCAAACTTGCCAAGGTGGCTTTCGGCTGGGCATTCCCAAGCGGCAATTTTGACTCCACGTCAAAGTACACAACCTTCATACCCAGCCCTTCGGCGATGACGCCGAGCTGCATGCCAATATTGCCGTACCCAATGATCCCAAGTGTCTTTCCACGGCATTCATGAGCGCCCGTTGCAGTTTTTTGCCACTCGCCTCGGTGCGCGGCCGCGCTGCGTTGCGGAATCCCCCTCAGCAAGACAATGACCTCAGCCATGACCAGTTCTGCCACACTGCGCGTGTTCGAAAATGGCGCATTAAAAACGGGCACCCCTTTGCGCGCCGCGGCCGTTAAATCAACCTGATTTGTACCGATACAAAAGCACCCAATCGCGACCAGCCGCTCTGCGGCTTCAAGGACTTCTTCACTGAGCTGCGTGCGTGACCGTATGCCGACAAAATGGGCGTCTTTGATTTCTTTACACAACTCTTCAGTCGATAACGATTTAGAATAAGTCACCACATTGTCGTAGCCCGCTCGTCGAAGCGCATCCACTGCGCTCTCGTGAATACCCTCGAGTAAAAGGAACTTAATCTTCGACTTTTGTAGCGATTGTTGTTTCATCAGTAGGCGTCGGTTGGTGTCACAGCACGGGGAGCGGATGATAGCATTACGGACGTTATACACACGGGGTTTAGAATGACTCAGCCATCAATAGATGTTATTCAGGAATTGGGCAAAGCGCTCACTCCCGAGCAAGTTGCTACCGATTCGTTGTCGCTTGAAACTTATGGTCAAGACTGGACTCGCTTTGCAACGCCCTCGCCTCTGGCTATTGTTTTCCCACGCTCAACCGAGGACGTTGTCGCCGCGGTGCACTGCGCGCGTAAACACGGTTTTGCACTTGTCCCATCGGGAGGCAGGACAGGACTGAGTGGCGGCGCAGTCGCCGCAAACAGGGAAGTCGTGGTCTCCATGGACAAGTTAAATGCCGTCGGTGCTGTCAACGTAACGGACCGCTCAGTGACTGTAGGGGCTGGCGCAATTACTCAGTCCATCCAAGACGCTGCGAGCCAGGTGGGCCTGTTTTATCCCGTTGACTTCGCCTCCAGTGGGTCCAGTCAGATCGGCGGAAACATTGCCACCAATGCGGGCGGAATCAACGTTATCCGCTACGGAATGACTCGCGAATGGGTAGCTGGACTTACGGTGGTGACGGGCAAGGGCGAAGTCATGGCACTTAACAAAGGCTTGACGAAGAATAATACGGGGCTCGACTTCCGCCACCTGTTCATTGGCTCCGAAGGCATTTTAGGGTTTATTACACAGGCGACCTTAAAGCTGACTGCACCGCCAAAAAATGCAACCGTGCTGGTGCTCGGGCTGAGCGACATGGACGCGATAATGCGGGTCCTTGAACACATTCAGTCAACGGCGTCGCTGTTGGCTTATGAATTTTTTTCTGAGCTCGCTGTCAGCAAGGTAGTCGAGCATGCCGGGGTTGCCAGACCCTTTGACACACAGACCCCATTCTATGCGCTCATCGAGTTCGAAAATGACAGCGAGAGCATTGAAAATGCGCTCTTTGACGCGGTAGAGGCGTGTATGGACGAGGGCTGGGTCATCGACGCCGTGATGAGCCAGAGCGTTGCCCAAGCACGTGCATTGTGGCGCTTGCGAGAGGACATTTCTGAAACCCTGACCCGCTGGACGCCTTATAAAAATGATATCTCCGCCACCGTCAGCAATGTTCCTGAACTTCTTTCACGGGTAGACGCTGTTGTTCATCAACATTACCCAAGCTGGGAAGTGGTGTGGTACGGGCACATCGGCGATGGCAACCTGCATCTCAATATACTGAAACCCGAGGCGCTCGACGTTGCGGTATTTAAGGCGCGTTGTGGTGAGGTATCTAAAGAAATTTTTGAAGCGATTCAATTGCTGGGCGGCAGCGTCTCGGCTGAACACGGCGTGGGGACTCTCAAAGCACCTTATCTTGGCTACACCAAGACTGAGTCAGAAATTGAAGCCATGCGCGCGATCAAGTCGATTTTCGATCCGGACGGAATTCTAAACCCCGGAAAGGTATTTCCACTGAAACAGGCATAATCCACTGCAACGCCGATAGGGATACATCATGAACGCTCACGAACTCAAGCAAGCCGTCGCAAAAGAGGCCATCTCGCGTGTCGCTACAGCCCATGGTGATAACTTGGTCCTCGGCATTGGCACCGGGAGTACCGCGGAGTGCTTCATCGCCGAATTGCCACATCTTCGAGACCGCATTCTAAGCACCGTCTCCAGCTCTGAGCGCTCCACCGCACTGCTGCGAGAGCTGGGCTTTGAGGTCAAAGACTTAAACGATGTGGACTATGTCGATGTGTATGTCGATGGGGCGGATGAGTCGACCGCCGAGGGCTTCCTGATCAAGGGCGGTGGTGCCGCGCTCACGCGAGAAAAAATTACCGCCGCCAAAGCCAGAGAATTTATTTGCATTGCTGACGGAAGCAAAATGGTCGAAACACTGGGCACGTTTCCCCTGCCGGTTGAAGTTATCCCAATGGCCCGGACCCTAGTAAGCGATGCCTTAAACCAGTTGGGAGGCGACACAATTTGGCGAGAAGGGGTGATCACGGATAACGGAAATATCATTCTTGATGTTCACGGATTACGCATCGACAACCCATCGACGCTAGAGAGTCACATCAACGACATCACGGGCGTGGTCTGCAATGGCATTTTTGCAAATCGCGGGGCCGATGTACTGCTGATCAGCACGTCGGACGGTGTTGTCCGCATTTTGTAATAGACTCACAACTCTAAACATTGACATATAAAGATATCTTTATATGATTCACCCAAATCCAAGACGGGGAGTCATTTTGTGAGCTCATACGCATTGTTTACGTCCGAGTCAGTCTCGGAAGGACATCCGGACAAGCTTTCTGATCAAATCTCAGACGCTGTGCTAGATCTTTACCTTTCCAAAGATGCGAATGCCCGCGTCGCGGTGGAAACGCTGGTCAAAACGGGCATGGCCATCTTAGCCGGTGAGGTCACCTCCTCGGCGACGGTGACACCTGGTGAAATCGAAAGCACCGTTCGAAAAGTCATTTGCGACGTCGGTTATGACAGTTCCGATGTGTGTTTCGACGGCAATACCTGTGCAATCATCAATGCGATTGGCCTTCAATCGCCAGACATCGCCATGGGTACCCTCGAGGCCGATGAGGCGAGTCAGGGCGCCGGTGATCAAGGGTTAATGTTCGGGTACGCGGCGAATGAAACCGATGCGCTGATGCCAGCTCCTATTTATTACTCGCATCGACTGGTCGAGCGACAGGCCGAGCTCCGACGATCGGGTCGCGCCGATTTTCTGCGCCCCGATGCAAAAAGCCAAATTTCGCTCCGGTATGACGAATCCGGGTTGCCTTTGTCAGTGGACGCTGTTGTTTTGTCAACACAACAC
>JABIZW010000095.1 GCA_018666295.1 Halieaceae bacterium | reverse complement strand
TACGCGCTCTAGGGTGTGAAGATACCAACCCACGAACTTTTGAAGCGTCGCTTCAAACTCAGGATGGTAAGGACCGGGCTCGAAGAACCGTGAGTTGACGCCGGCGTTATTGCGAAGAATGATGTATTCATCTTCCTTCGTGGTGTGATCCCACAGCCAGATAAGGTCCTCACGCTGGTAGTCGACGCCCTCCACAGCGTCGCCGCGCACAAACCAGACCAGTTCAACATCCGTCTCGGTGAGTGATCGCGGCAGGAATCGATAAAGAACACAGTGATCTGGATAATTGAGCATGAAGGTCAGCGGACCCATCTGGTAGTCACCGGCCCCCCCGTCGTACGCTTTAATGTTGCCCATGAGGGGTGCAACCGGTTGTCCGCCCTTACTGCCCGTGACATTCCCGTCGAACAGTCCGTACCGCATGCAGTGAACGCAGGCACCAAAGCCCTCGGCGTCTTGATAAATCTTCGTATATTGCTTTGACATACCCGACACACCGGTTATGCGGTCCGACTGCTCCAGCATGGCCTCGACCATGGGCGCGACGTTCTCGTGAAGGTCTTTGAAGGTGTGAAGCTTGGCGTACTCACGGTGCGAAGTCGCACAGTGGTAGCACTCGAGGTAGTTCTCCAGGACCAGCTTCCAGTTTGCGTCAATGGTATAGGTCTGTCGGTGAGCCACCTTGGCATTGGTCAAATCGTAGGCGCCCAGCGGCTCACGAATATGCTCAAGCGGACCCAAAAAGTCCGCAGCATTTGGGTCACAGTTAATAAACACAAGTCCCATGTATTCGACACAGCGAACGGGTTTGAGTCCGTGGTCTTGGGGGTCAAAGTCGGGCATGACGTGGGTTTCACGCGCGGCTTTTAAACTGCCGTCTAAGTTGTACACCCACCCGTGGTAAGGGCAGACAAAGGTGCGCTTGTTCCCAGTAGTCGCCTCGCAAACCTGTGCGCCGCGGTGCCGGCAGACGTTGTGCATTGCCCGAACGTCACCGTCATCGCCACGCGCAACGATGATTGAGTCCTCACCAATAGTAATGAGCTGATAATCGCCGTTGCTGGGAATTTCGCTGACATGAAGTGCGTAAAGCCAGCTTTTAAATACCAGGTGATCGAGCTCACGCTCGTACACCAAGTGCGATCGATAAAAGTAGGCGTCCATCGCATGGTTTGGGCGTGCGCGCTCAGCAGCCAGCTTATCGCGCATGCGCTCCAGCGAGTCGTCAACTTGTGTGGCAATTAAATGCATGGACTCAGTGCGCTGGCGCTGACGTTTGACGCTTACGAGGTGGGTTAAACAGCGGGCCATCAATGACCTTGCAGGGCGCCATGAGCCGTGTCCATTGGAGTTCACGCTGGTAGTAGATTTCCGCAACAAGCATATCGCCAACCGCTCCGTGGGGCATCTCCACCTGCGCAAACGCCAAATTTGACTTGGCTGTTGGGCACCACGCGGCGGATGTTACGATTCCGACCTGCTTGCCGTTCTTCAAAATAAAAGAGTGCTCTGCGGGCTTATTTCCCTCCACGTCTAAAAGCACAAACCGGTAGCGTAGCCCTTCTCTCTCTTGCTTTAAAAGTGCTTGGCGGCCGTTGAACAGGGGCTTACTGAAGTCCACTTGCCAGGCAAGACCCATTTCAAGCGGTGTTCGCGTGCGACCCGGTCGCACTGCAATTTCGGCCGGGACAAAATCGACTTTTGCTTGTAAGAAGCCCGCCTCTACCCGCGCCAAATGCAGGGCATCAGACCCTATCGGTTTAATCAAATAGTCTCGTCCTTTGTCGAACAGCTGGTCCCACAGTGCCTCGGCTTTTCTGGGATCTATCCAGACCTCGTAGCCCAGGTCGCCGGTAAAGCCCGTTCGACTCACCATCATTTCAACGCCCTCAAAGTCAAAGCGTGCGATGCCGAACGGCTTCAGTGCGCTGAGTCCCTCGCAACCAATTAACGTCAAAATAGTGCATGAGACGGGGCCTTGAATGGCCAATGCTGCAATGTCATCAGTCTCGTTCGTGACACGCACATCAAAGCCCAACGCGTTCCACTCAAGCCAGTCGTCAGCACGCATGTAGGAGCACAATCGGTAGTCGTTTTCACCCAAGTGAAAGATCGTGCCGTCGTCCATGAGCTCACCGGCGTCATTACACCAAACGGCATAGCCCACACGGTCAATGCCAATTTTGCTCACGTTACGAGTGACGAGCCGATTTAAAAAGGACTCCGCATCTGAACCAGTGATGCGGTATTTGTTCATCGGTGACAAGTCGAGCACACCGGCCGTACTTCGAATAGCAAAATACTCGAGCTCTACATCGAAGTAGGAATTCGGAGTGGTGTAGCCCTGCCAAGCGCCCCAGTCATTTGACTCACAATATTGCTCAACGCGCGAGTGAAATGGCGTCGTCAATAGCATGGTCTTTCGTTCGACATCGCTCATTTCAACACCCCCTGTTTGAGAATCTCCTGGGCCGCATTTTTACCCGCCAATCCCATGAGGCTTCCGCCGGGGTGCGACCCTGCACCACAAAGATACAAGCCTTCAACACTCCCTTTGTATTGTGTGGAGCCGGGGAACGGACGCATCATTAGTGCCTGGTCGATCGATAGCTCACCGTGGTGCCAATTACCGCCGGTCACACCATGTGACGTCTCGAAGTCCTCGGGCACCCGCACCTCGCTGGCCACAATCAACTCGCGAATACCGGGTGCATACGCTTCCAGCTGGCTGATCAGTGATTCGAGCAGCTCCTCGCGCGCGCCCTCCCACGAGGTTTTGAGCGCGTAGGGCACATAGTGCACGAGCGCAGTCAGAAGATGCTGACCTGCCGGCGCGAGTGTGGGGTCTTCAAGGGTTGGAATACTGATATCAAAGACGTGCTCTGTGGTGAGTTCGTGATACTTCATTGGGTTCAGGCCCGTCTCCATGGCGTCCATGGAGGGCGCAATGACCAGCCGTTGGCTTAGGTCCTCGGGGGCAACACCGTCAAAGTGTGGCAGACCTGAGAGGGCGATGTGCAGCTTTCCCGTGCCCGAGCGGGTACGGTACTGCTCGACACGACGTGCCTGCCCGGCTTCGATGTGGCGGTACCCTAACAAGTCACGGTAAGTCGTCGTCGGATCCGCGCTTGAAACAACAACGGTTGCCTTAACGACTTCGCCTGACGCGAGCGTCACACCGGTTACGCGGTCGTCCGTTTTCACGATTTTACTGACGTGACTGTCGAGCCGCACGTCCACACCCTGGGTCTTTGCGGTGCTCAGCAGAGCGCCACCCAAACTTCCCATCCCGCCCATAACCTGGGTCACACCTTGGTTGCCTAACGCCTCACCCACCATTCGGTGTATGTAAGTGAATACAGTGTTCGGGGACCGGGGGCCCATGTTGGTGCCCGTAATAGCATCGAGTGCAATCGCCGCCTTAAGCCCCTCGTGATCAAAGTGCTCATTCATCACGTCGTAGATGTTAATCAAGACGAGCCGCATCATGTCCTGCATGTTCTTGCGACCCATCATCTTCAGACCCAAGCCTAACGACAACAATGTGACCTGATCGCCGCGATTAGCCTCAACCATTTTAGGCGCGCGCTTGCGGTAGAGCTTTAACATGAGTTTCGCGAACACTCGCATTTGTGACTTGTAGTGCTTAAACGCCTTTTTATCGGCAGGCGATATTTCGCCACCTTTGACCGAGTCACCATTGATCACTAAGTGATCACCCGTGGCCTGCAGCGCTAACGTGCGCTTAGACTGACCCAAGCGTAGCCCGTGCATTTCCAGATTGAGCTCTTTAATGATGTTGTTATCAAATTGATGAAGCCACTGCGCACAATCGGAGACATGAAACCCGCTTGAAAACGCTGCTGTACTGGCGCAGCCGCCGGCAGTCGAGCGTCCGTCAAGCACCAGGACACGCTTACCCGCCTTCGCCAGATAAGTCGCACAGATGAGTCCGTTGTGACCCGCGCCGATCACGATAGCGTCGTAATTAGTCATCGGCATAGCTCCCTGGAACAGTATTGGTACGCTTCAGGTCGTACAAAATTTCGCGCGCCGCATTGGCGCCGGGTGCTGCCATGACCCCGCCACCCGGGTGGGTGCCAGAACTGCACATGTACATGCCTTTTATAGGCATGCGGTACTGCGCATAGCCTGGAAATGGACGATTAAAGAGCAGTTGATCAAAGGTCAACTCACCTTGAAAAATGTTGCCTTCGGTCAGACCCACCTCGGCTTCAATCTCGCGAGGTGTTCGTGTCTCACAGTGCAAAATGAGGTCTTTAAAGTTCGGGCTGTACTTGGAGATCTGATCAATCACCGACTTCTCAAACCCCGCCTTGTCGTCATCCGTCCACTCGCGGCCTTCTACCTTCGGTGGGGCGTACTGAACAAAGACCGACATCATGTGTTTTCCCGGAGGCGCCATGGTGGGATCTGTAAGCGACGGGATCATCATGTCGACGTAGGGATCTTTGGACCAAGTCCCCCCTTTCCAGTCGTCGTAGGCGCGTTCCATACGTTCAAGCGAGTCACT
>JABIZW010000176.1 GCA_018666295.1 Halieaceae bacterium | reverse complement strand
GACCTGATGCGTCGTGTGATTATACCAACCGACGAAATCAATCGCGTCGTCAAAGTCATCTCTATCAGCACCATGATTACCGGACTTACGTTTGTACCAGTCCCAGGTGCTGGTTTTGGCCTGCGAGTAGCCGTACGCGTCACTCGCTCTCGGCCCGGGAATAAACCCCCAAATCTGTTTACGTGGTGGCTTAGCGCCTGCAACAAAACGCGATTCCTGATGCATAAACGCCATCATGATCGAAACCGGAACCCCCCACCGCTTACGTGAGTCGACAGCATCGTCATACCATCCCCCTTTTTCACGGAAAATATCACAGACATTGTCCAATTTATCGGGAGGTGCGCTGGCACAGCCCGTCACGGTCACAATGACGATAAGGAATTGCGCACACCGAGATCTGATCTGCTTCACACGCCTGCCTCCGATACTATTTTTGCAAACTCCGACTCATCAATAATCTTCAACCCGAGTGATTGCGCCTTGCTGAGCTTAGAGCCCGCACCGGGGCCGGCGAGTAGCACATCCGTATTTTTACTCACCGATCCCACCGTCTGCCCACCTAAACGCCTGACCAAAGCGCCAGCGGCGTCGCGCGACATCGACTCTAACTTACCCGTAACCACCCACGTTTGACCCGCCAGGACGGCATTAGCATGGCTCGACTCTTGCGTATCTACCCAGTCCATACCCACGTGCAACAATCGATCAATGAGTCGTCGATTCGATTCAAGGGAAAAATAGCGACGAATATGGGTAGCGACCACTGGACCCACATCGGATACCTCTTCCAGCGCGTTCTGCGACGCGGACGCAATTGCATCGAGGGATCCAAAATGCGCAGCCAGAGCACGCGCCGTCGCCTCTCCCACTTCTCGAATACCTAAGGCGTAAAGGAACCGGTGTAAGTCCGTGACCTTACTTTTGTCAATCGCATCAATGGCTTTTTGCGCAGATTTGAGGCCCATTCGATCCAACGCCGCCACCTGCTCCACTGTCAACTCGTAAAGGTCAGCGACCGATCTCACCAAACCTGTGTCGAACAATTGATGGAGCAGCTTTTCCCCAACACCATCAATATCTAAGGCCTTGCGAGAGACAAAGTGCTCAAGCGCTGCCTTTTGCTGCGCCGGGCAGCCCGTTCGGTTGTCGCAGCGGATCGCCGCTTCGTCAAGATCGCGCGTAAGCGGCGTAGAGCAGTCCGGACAATGACTTGGAAAGATGACGGTTTCAGGGTTTCCGACGCGTCTGTCGACCAAGGAACGAACAATCTGAGGGATCACATCGCCCGCGCGGCGGACAATGACCTCATCACCGATTCGAATATCGAGGCGAGCCATTTCGTCAACATTGTGCAGCGTGGCATTACTGACCGTAACGCCCCCTACAAATACCGGCTTGAGACGGGCAACGGGTGTAATCGCTCCGGTCCTTCCTACTTGGTAGTCAATGCCCAAGAGCCTCGTGACCTCCTCTTGAGCTGGAAATTTTCGGGCAATCGCCCACCGCGGTGCACGCGCAACAAAACCCAAACGTTGCTGTTGCGCGAAGTCGTCGACCTTCACGACCACACCGTCAATATCAACGTCCATTGCATCGCGCTGAACTAAAATGCGTTCAACATAGTGCTCGGCTGCAGCCCATCCCTCGACACACTCAATAAGCCCCGACGTTTTAAATCCCGCATCGCGCAAATATGCCAGCGTATGGCTGTGGGTAGCCGGCAGCTCAGCCTCCTCGGTATAACCCACCGCATAAGCCATAAAAACCAGTGGTCGAGTGGCGGTCACTCTTGAATTAAGTTGCCGCAAACTGCCCGCCGCCGCATTTCTCGGATTCTGAAATACAGTTTCTCCTCGTTGCGCTTGCTGGGCATTTAAGGTGGCAAATGCACCGCGGGGAATCACTACTTCTCCGCGAACTTCAAGGACCTTTGGACATGATAGAACTCGCAAGCGCAATGGGACCGTATCAATCGTGCGCGCATTGTGCGTAATGTCCTCGCCCGATGACCCATCACCACGTGTGGCAGCGCGCACGAGATTGCCGTCTTCGTACAAAAGACTCATGGCAACACCATCAAGCTTTGGCTCACAACAAAACGTTAACGAATGAACCCCTAGCTTTGCCGCGTTACGCTCCTCAAAAGCGGCTAAATCGTCGCCACTAAAGGCGTTGTCTAAGCTAAGCATTGGCAGCTTGTGGCCCACGCTAACAAACTCACCCAAGGGCGTATCGCCCACGCGCTGAGTCGGCGACGATGCTGAAAAATACTCGGGGTGCAGTAACTCCAGATCACGCAGTCGTCGGAGCGCAGTATCATATTCCGCATCACTCGCCAGGGGATTGTCGTCGCGATGATACGCCAGTGACCACACATCGAGCCGCTCTCTGAGCGCCATGATCTCCAGCTCAGGGGTGCTCACCTCAGTTTCTCAGCTCGTGATTTGTTTTCGTACTCTCTAATCGATTGACGGAGACTTTCGACATATTGCTTCGTCATCACGCTACGTGTTTCATCATAAACATCGCCGCCCAGACTGTGCGCGACCGTATGAGCTGTCTCCAGCATCAAGTCAAATGCCCTCACCATCTCCTCAGGACCTGGCAGCGTCATAAAAAACATCAAGCCTTTCGTGTGCAGGGTGTTCATCGCCTCGAGATCGAAGACACCAGGCTGCATCATATTGGCCACGCTGAATTGAATCGTGGGTTGGCCGCCTTGTGCTTGACTCAAGTGAAAAAAATCCATGTCGCCGAAGCGCAGACCGCAGCCTAAAAGCACCCTGAGCACGTCATCGCCGGCAAAGCCTTGCTCAGCGCGAGCCATCACGTTGAGCGAATACACGGTCGCATCTTCATGACGCGGCAATGCTGCCGTCTGACCTTGAGCCGCTGGAATTGCCTCAATTTCGTCGAGCCAATCTAAGGTACGTGGGTCGGCAAGGTTGTCGGCTTCACTTTCATTCGTTTCGTGGAGCGATTCATCAACACCCTCTGCACTATCAGCCGTTAACGTCGTCTTTTCAGCTACAGCGTAGAGACTTTCTTCGCTGACCGGCACCGACCCGCCTGTGCTCGATAACGCTTCGTCCACATACTTGCCAAACGTGGGTTCCTGTCGGCCCACCGGTCGGGCGCCACCATTGGGAAGCTCTCGCGCACTTCGATCGTGGTAGTCCGGTGCGGCCGATTCGTCTCGAACGACCCGCGCGTTCATCTTGTAGCCGTTGCGCCGTTTGCGTCGAAAGCTCACAACGAGCGCCACGCATAACGCAAGAATAATACATACAGCGACGAACGCTTCTGTGGTCAACGCTTGGAAGATGTCAGGCATCACCTCTTTCCTTAGCTCGCGGCGAGTCTTGCAGCTTCCTCGATGTCAACGGTGACTAATCTCGAGACACCAGGCTCATGCATGGTAACGCCCATCAATTGCTCAGCTGCTTCCATAGTTATCTTGTTGTGCGTGATAAAGACAAATTGTACTTTCTTTGACATTTCTGACACGAGACGCGCATAGCGCCCAACGTTTGCGTCATCTAACGGCGCATCAACCTCGTCCAACATACAAAATGGCGCCGGATTGAGCTGGAAAATAGAAAAAACCAGCGCGATGGCGGTCATCGCTTTTTCGCCGCCAGACAACAAATGGATCGTGCTATTTTTCTTGCCCGGTGGTCGGGCCATAATCGAAACACCTGTGTCCAAGAGGTCATCACCCGTCATCTCAAGAAAGGCGGTGCCCCCACCAAACACTTTGGGGAAGAGCTCACTAAAGCCCGCATTGACGGTGTCGAACGTATCTTTAAAGCGACTGCGCGTTTCCTTGTCAATCTTCTTAATGGCGTTTTGCAGTGTCTCGAGCGCCGTCCGCAGATCGTTATCTTGCGCGTCCAAGTATTCTTTTCGCTCTTTTGCGCGCGTTGTTTCATCAATAGCTGCCAGGTTTATCGGCCCAAGCCGATGGATTTTAGCGCCAATACGTTCGACGCGGACCAACCACTCTGTCTCGTCAGCATCCTCCGGCAAGTCTACTTCAACAGCGGCCACATCTGCGTCAAGCTCAGCGAGTGCCGTATCAATCTGCTCAAGACGGACACCTGTCTCGGCCAGTTTAAGACGAGCGCCCTCACTGCGCGTCTGCACCCCCGCAACGGACTGCTCCGCCGTCATTCGCGCCTGCTCCTTGTTGCGCAAGGTCGTTTCGAGCTCCGACAACCCCTGCCGAGCCTGAGTCAGCTGTGCTTCAACACCCAAGCGCTTTTCGAGAAGCTGACTCAGTATTTGCTGTGCTTCGAGGTCAGGGTTTTCGTCTGTGGGCATCTCACCACGAATGACGGCCTCTCGCTCCTCATAGCTTAAAACTTGCTGCCTCGCACGCTCAATTGACTGACGCAAAGCCTGTTGCTGCGTGAGTAACTCGCGATTTCTTACCTCGCTACGATTGAGCGCAACATCAGCCTGCTGCTTCGCCTGACGACTCTGCCGCACGTGCTCACGCGCAGTTTCACGGGCAGACTCCAGGTCGCTTCGGACCGACTCATCTGACTCCACTTGCATTTTTGCACGCGTGAGCATCTGGACCGCTTGTGTAATCACCGCTTGCTCTTCGGCACCGCGCACTTCTAAATCTGCCAGATCTTGGCGTAACTGAGCCTCTCGCGCTTGCCGTTGTTCCCGTTGTGCTAAGAGCGCGCGCTTTTGAGCATCTAAACGGCTCGCTTCGTGCAGAGCTACTTGCATCGATTCCTGTGCGGCATCGATTGACTGCTCAATTTCGGAGCGCAATGCTTGGTGCTCTGAAATAGACACATCCGTGGTGCTAAGCTCCGCGGTCACACGATCAAGCGCCTCAACAACACCACTTAGGCGTGCTTGCCGGGCGATAATACCCTGCTCTGCATCGGCCTCGGATCGAGTGCGAATCCAGTGTTTGGACACCCAGAGTCCGTCCTTTGATACGATTGATGCGCCATCAGACAATGTCGAGCGCTGAGCGAGTGCGGTACGCCAATCATCAACAACGTGCACCTCGGCTAGCACGTGTTGGACCGCCTCTGGAACGTCCACATAATGCGCCAACATGGAGGGTTCAGTTGAGCGACTCGCACTTGCAAGATCAACTAATCGCAGGCCAGAGGACGGCTCAGTATCCAGTGCATTAAACGCCGCTAGCTCCGCGCGAAACGCGGAGAGCCAATCGCCCAGAACGAGATCAGCCGCCGCCTCATAGCCGGCATCGACCGAAATGGCATCCAGCACAACGCCCTGTTTTTCGACGCCTTGCATCCGAAGCCAATCAGTCGCTGACTGACCAGCATGCTCTTCGCGTGCATCGGACTGTAAAGCCTCTAACGATGCGCGCTGCCCGCTCAGCGTCTGTGCTTGTCGGCGCAGTTCGTCTTGCTGCTGACGCAGTGTCTCGAGCTTGGCTCGGGATTCACCCAACGCATTTTTTAACTCGTCTAGATTCTCTTTGACACCGGTTACACCCGCTTGTGCTGCCTGCAGCGCGTCACTCATTGAGTCAACATCTTGGTCGTCACCGGCACGACCCAGCTGTTCAAGCTCTGTTTTAATGCGCGACAAGCGCTCAGTTAACGTCACTAAATTACGTTCCGCATTCGCCTGGCGTCCCTGCTGAACCTCGACCTGCTGACGAGGCACTGCGGCACGTTGCGTGAAACTGTCCCAGTCACCGTCCGCGGTGGCCGCAATTTTTTCAGCGTCTTGAAGCGATTTGTCAACGCGCCCTACTTCCTCGCGTTCGCGCGCCAGCGTGGGCTCAATGGACGTCAGCGCTTCGGAAAGCTCCTTCAGACGCTGACTGTCAGAGTCCATCAGTCCGAGCTCGCGCTGTTTCCCTTGCAGGGTTTGCTCGAGATCCTTGGCCAGCGTCTCGCGACGCTGCTTAGCAAAGTTAATCGACTGCTCTATCTGGCTGACTTCGCTGCCTAGCGAATAAAAACTACCCTGAAGCTCGCCCGTTGAGGTGTTTGCTTCAGTGATGCTTTGCCTCAGTAACTCAATGTCCGCTATCGACGCCGACACCTGGGATTGATAGCGCTCTTTTTCAGTCGCAAATTCGTCAATCTCACGCTGCGCACGGCTCTCAACACCCGCTTGGACTTGGCGCTGTAGCACCAACAGTTGCGCCTTCAGCTCTCGCTCTTGTGTTTTATATAGCGCGTAACGCTCGGCCGCCTGCGCCTGACGCTTCAAATGTCCTAAATTACGCTCAAGCTCTTCTCGTAAGTCTGTGAGACGGTCAAGATTATCCAGCGTCCGCTGCATACGGTTTTCAGTTTCGCGCCGACGCTCTTTGTATTTTGAAATACCTGCAGCTTCTTCAATATAGACACGAAGGTCCTCTGGGCGGGACTCTATGAGACGAGAAATCATTCCCTGCTCAATAATCGCATAACTGCGAGGCCCGAGGCCTGTGCCTAAAAACAGATCGGTAATATCACGTCGGCGGCACTTGTTACCGTTCAAGAAGTAGTCTGACGTACCCTCGCGTGTAACCAATCGCCGCACCGAAATTTCGCTATAGGCCGCGTACTCGCCGCCGACCTTGCCGGTCGAATTATCGAACAGAAGTTCAATGGAGGCTTGTCCGACGGGCTGCCTATGTGTGGTGCCGTTAAAGATAACGTCGGACATGGATTCGCCGCGAAGCGTCTTTGCGGAGCTTTCACCCATGACCCAGCGGACGGCGTCGATAATATTAGATTTTCCACAGCCGTTAGGGCCCACCACCGCGCACATATTGCTTGGTAGTGTGACTTTGGTCGGGTCTACAAACGATTTGAACCCGGCAAGCGAAATAGACTTTAAGCGCATCAGCCCTCAAATTACGGCGCAGAAATCGCGGCCGTCTTCCCATCAAAAACACTAGATGTAGTGTACCCAGAAAGATCTGCTAACACTATATACAAATAAGGGTTATTGCGCGTTATCTCGTAAAGTCACGACAACGTCCGAAGAATCCATCAGAGCAATGTCGATTAATGCTCCTGTGAGCAAGGCATTTGAAAGCCCAGGCTGGCCGGTTTTAGACAGCTGAACTTCCAGGTCCACACGCTCCAGTGACGACAGTGCCTGTCCTGCCATACTGTTTGCATCCGACAGACTCACTGACACCGGCCAGTTCACCACCTCTTGCTTGGACACCGCCGTTGGCATTCGCACCTGACTACCCGCTGGACGCGCAATCACGAACAGTGTCAGCCCGCGGTAAGCCGCGGGCGCCAGGCCCTCTGCCAACTCGACCGTGACACCCAATTTCACTGAACTCGCGGCGGGTTCTACAGCTTGCCCTGCCCCACGGGCTTGCACCGATTCAGCTGAGCGGCGTTCGGCTTCGACAATTGCCGATCGCATTAACTCAAACGCCTCTGACCCCGGAACTTCGAGATCACGCAACACCCTCATGTATCCCACGGCCTCAAGGTATTGACCCGCGCCAAAAGAACCCATAGCCAGTGTTGCCAAGGCTGATTTTTGTCTTGGATCTGAAGCAAGGGCCTGCTCCGCGCGCTGTTGCGCCCTAGGCGTCAAGACTTGTCCGTTAGCAACAAACTCTGCCTGAGCTGCCCGTCCAAGTACGTCCGGCGCATTGGGCGCCTCTGCCAAAATAGCCTCAAAGTTTTGCAGCGCGTCTTCCGCATTTCCGGTTGCGATGTAGTATTCGCCGAGTAACGAGTGGTAGTCCAAATTCTGCGGGCGTTCTGAGGAGCGCGCCTCGATACGCGTAATAAGCGTCGTCACCTCGTCCGGTGTGGCGGATTCCAAGCTGGCGATAGCGCGTGCAATTTGTACGTCTTCATAAGCACCCAGTCGGCCATACAGCGCTACCGTAGCGGCGACAAGCAGGCACATAAGCACAACTTGATAACCCCAACGCTGGCTTGCGCCGCGAATCACAAGATCGTCACCCTTTTGATCTTTATCGTCCCAAGCTCTCAGTTGTGCGTCGTTTAACAGGGAGGCATCATCGGTTTCCGCTTGGCGCACAGACAACCAATCATCCACTGAATCCCCTTCGACACGCCGTGTCCAAAACCGAGGAAGAACCAGCAAGAACAGTGCCGCAAGCCCACAAAGCCCTGCTGTAATCAGCATTAAATCGCTCACTGCGACCCCTCGTCCTGAAACTTTTGACGCAGTGCCTCGGCACGCGCCTCCTGAACAGGCGACATCGCACTGGCGCGATCTCTGCGAATCTGTAACAGCACAACCGTCATCGCCATTAACAATAAAATCAGTGGGGCCGACCAGAGCCACAGGGTATTGCGGTCTAATCCGGGACGGTATCGAACAAACTCGCCGTAGCGATCAACCAAAAAATCGATAATTTCACTGTCGGTAGCCCCGGTTTCGAGCTTTTCATGGACGATCGCCCGTAAATCGCGAGAAATCGGCGCATTAGAATCGGCAATGTTTTGGTTTTGACACTTAGGGCATCGAAGTTCCTGACTCAAGGCTTTGTAACGCGCCTCAAGCGCAGGCGAACTGAACTCATACGTCTCAATGACACCCCATGCTGCCGCTGAGCATAGAACGACGCTCAGTAATAACCAGCGGAATAATTTCATGGTCCACCCCCGAAGAAGGGTGCCAGCTGTTCGGTCCAAACCCGTTCATCGACCACACCCACGTGCCGATATTGCACCGTTCCCGCAGCGTCAATAACGTAGGTTTCCGGTGCACCGTACACGCCTAAATCAAAACCAAAATCACCGTCAATATCCACAACTGTTTCGGCGTAGGGATTCCCCAACTCCTCAAGCCATGTGAGAGCTTTCGCCGGATCATCCTTATAATTTAGGCCGTAAATCGTCACCCCACTCTCCGCTAAATCGAGGAGGTAGGGATGCTCTACGCGGCAAGAGAAACACCATGTTGCCCAAACATTAAGCAGCGCAGGCTTACCGTGCCATTGACTGGCGCTTCGGCGGTACTCACCCCCTAACACCTGCAGGTCAAACTCGGGGAGTGGCTGGCCCACGCGAGCTGAAGGTAAAGCCGTAGGATCGAGGGCCAAGCCGCGCACCAGCAAGAGCACCAAGGCTGCGAAGGCAACTAACGGTAAAAAGCGTTTAAGTAGCAAGCCCAAGGGTCTCCTGCGGCACCGTTGCGGTGCGACCGCGCCGATAACGACGGTCCAGGCTAGTGGTCAGACCTCCCAGCCCAATCAGTAAGGCACCGAACCAAATCCAGCGAATCATCGGCTTGTGCTGCACACGAACCGACCAAGCACCGTCCCCCAAAGGCTCACCCAGCGCGAGGTACAAATCGCGCATCACGCCCGCATCAATGGCCGCCTCGGTCATAATTTGACCGCTGGCTACATAACGCCGCTTTTCGGGCATCATTGTTGTGAACATTTCTCCATCAAGAGTAACGGAAAAGACCCCTCGGTCGGCACTGTAATTAGGTCCTTCGACAACGATTACTTCTTCAAGCGTGAAGCTGTAGTTATTCAACGAGACACTGTCTCCCGCCTCCATTCGCAAGTCGCGTTCGGCACTGAACTGCGTTACGAAAACAGCGCCGGTAATGGTGAGGGCAAAACCGAAATGCGCGGTAAACATGCCAAGATAAGAGGGTGTAAGACGCCTCATAAAGGTTCGCACATCCGTCACACCGCGCGTCCTTTGTTGCAGATCACGAATCAGCCCCAATATAACCCAGCCCGACAGCAACACAGCCAAGCACGCCCAAACGTTGAGTCGACCGATACCCAAGTAAGGCACCACCACCGCGACAATCACACAGACCAACGCGGGAAAACCAAGCTCGCTGATCCAACGCGTCGCTGAGTCACGCTTCCATCGCGATATTGGTCCCACGGCCATAAAGGGCGCAACTAAGGCCATGGCTGGCACGAAAACCGCGTTGAAGTACGGGGGACCAACGGAGTACTTGCCTTGTCCAAGCGCATCCATTAGCAGCGGGAACAACGTTCCGAGTAAAACAACAATCGCCGAGACCGCAAAAATGAGGTTATTAACTAACAGTAGGGACTCGCGGGACTCAAGCTCATAGCTAATCGGGCTTGCCACCGAGGGCGCTCTGAATGCAAAGAGCGTCAGCGAACCACCCACCACTAAAACTAAAAACACCAAGATGAACAGTCCCCGTTCGGGATCTGCGGCAAACGCGTGCACGGAAGTAAGCACGCCTGAACGCACCAAAAACGTACCCAGCAGAGACAGCGAAAATGCGGAGATCGCCAAAAGAACGGTCCACGACCTAAACAGCCCACGCTTTTCAGTCACCGCCAAACTGTGGATAAGTGCTGTCCCCACTAGCCACGGCATGAAGGATGCATTTTCAACCGGATCCCAAAACCACCAGCCACCCCAACCTAACTCGTAATACGCCCACCAACTACCAAGCATGATCCCCAGCGTCAAAAACGCCCAAGCGACATTGGTCCATGGACGTGACCACCGCGCCCAAGATGCGTCCAGACGTCCGCCGAGTAGTGCCGCCACTGCGAACGCAAACGGAACCGCCAAACCCACGTAGCCCATGTAGAGCAGTGGCGGATGAATAATCAGCCCTGGATCCTGTAGCAATGGATTGAGATCATTGCCCTCGGCTGCGACGCCTGGCAGTAATCGCTCAAAAGGATTCGATGTAAAGAGCGAAAACGCGATAAAACCAACACCGATCACGCCAAGGATGCTGAGTACGCGCGCCAACACCACCAGCGGCAGCCCGCGGCTGGCAAGCGATACTG
Source organism: Halieaceae bacterium (assembly GCA_018666295.1). GTDB lineage: Bacteria > Pseudomonadota > Gammaproteobacteria > Pseudomonadales > Halieaceae > Luminiphilus. The sequence goes on along the minus strand of JABIZW010000176.1, from coordinate 370 downwards.
CCAACGCCCAAGCACCCAATATCCACACCCAGAGTAAGAGGGAGCCCTCGTGGTTACCCCACACCGCGGAAAATTTATAGATCTGCGGTAGTAAGGAGTTTGAGTTGCTCGCCACGACCTTGACCGAAAAATCATCTTGTAAAAAAACCACCACCAGGCACAGAAAAGCGATTGTCAAAAATACAAAAAGACCTGCTGCAAGACTGGGCGCCATGTTCATCGCCCAGCGTTGACCGTGCCACGCGCCAACCATGGGCACCACGGCAAGGAGCGACGCAAGGCAAAGCGCAATAATCAGTGACAGCTGTCCGGCTTCAGGTATCACAGTTGCACCGCCGTAGCGCGAGCATTCTCAAGCGCCTCAGCAACT
>JABIZW010000145.1 GCA_018666295.1 Halieaceae bacterium | reverse complement strand
TGGGCTTGATTAATATTCAGCAAAGCAACGCCCAGTACCGCGCAATTGGTTGTAATGAGTGGAAGATAGACGCCTAAAACCCGGTGCAAGAGCGGACTTGTTTTACGCACCACCATCTCCGTGAATTGAACAACGACCGCGATGACCAAAATGAAGGACAGCGTCCTGAGGTAGGTCAGATCCAGAGGCTCAAGCAGGTAACGGTAGGTGAGATAGCTGCACACCGAGGCCAATGTGAGGACAAATGTTGTCGCAGCGGACATGCCAATCGCCGTCTCTAACTTGTTTGACACACCCATAAAAGGGCACAGCCCCAAAAACTGGACCAGTACGAAATTATTGACCAATACTGCCGCGATGAGCAGTACCGCGAAGTCCCCTAGCATGTTGCTCCAGCTGGCTCTAGCGCCTGTGTTGTCTCCTGACACCTCATAGTAAGGAATCTGTGAGCAATCTAATAGTAGTTCGTCGGATTAGCGCTACAAAACCAAGACTTAACCCTTGCTGTCCTCAACCATCGCGTTCACAGCATCGGGATCTACGCGTTGAATGAGGGGTGAAAAGTCGTTAATGACATGACTCTCCAGAGGTGCGTTGAGCGCCGTCCAGTCCAATGACAGTCCCAAAAATAATTCACTTTTCTGGGCCATTTGGGGAAGCACTGGTTTTAAATAGGTCATCAGTACGCGAAAACAATTGATACCGACGGAGCAGGCGTCTTGAACGTCCTGCTCTCGGCCTTCCTCTTTCGCCAGAACCCAGGGTTTTTTGTCGTCGATGTATTGGTTTGCACGATCTGCAAGCGCAATAATTTCTCTCATGGCACGCTGAAAGTCTCGAGCCTCATAAAGCGCGGCGATCGAGTCACCGGCCGTGATGAGCTCGCCGATAAGCTCAGGTTCTGTGCATTGGGTGCTGAGTTGGTTATCGAATCGCTTGCGAAGAAATCCGGCACAGCGACTGGCGATATTGACGACCTTGCCCACCAAGTCCGAATTTACACGTTGAACAAAGTCTTCAAGGTTCAAGTCCATGTCATCAACATGCGGACCAAGCTTGGCTGCAAAGTAGTATCGGAGGTATTCCGGATCAAGGTGCTCAAGGTAGGTTGAGGCCATGATAAAGGTGCCGCGACTCTTGGACATTTTCGTGCCGTCTACGGTTAAAAAACCGTGGGCAAAGATCGCAGTGGGTTGCCGAAGACCTGCGCTTGCGAGCATTGCAGGCCAAAATAAGCCGTGAAAATTAATGATGTCTTTGCCGATAAAGTGATAGAGCTCAGTATCGTGTCCGGGTTGCCAGTACGAGTCAAAGTCATCACCTGTGCGGTCGCAGAGATTTTGATGGCTCGCAATGTAACCGATCGGCGCATCCAGCCACACGTAGAAATACTTTCTGGGGTGGCCTGGTATCTCAAATCCAAAGTAGGGGGCATCCCGTGAGATATCCCAGTCTTGCAGACCTGCATCGACCCATTCTCGCAGCTTATTGGCAATGGGTGTTTGCAGTGAGTCCGTACTGACCCAATCACTCAACATTGATTGAAAGTGACTGAGCTGAAAGAAAAGATGCTCCGATGATTTTTCAATCGGTGTGGCACCCGACAGGGCCGATACCGGGTCAATCACGTCAGTGGGCGAGTAAGTTGCGCCGCAGACTTCGCAGTTATCCCCATATTGATCGGGCGCTTTACAGCGCGGGCACGTCCCCTTAATGAAGCGATCTGCTAAAAAGAGGCCTTTTTCGGGGTCGTAGGCTTGCACCACGCTGCGACTCGTAATGTCGTTGTTCGCATCGATTCGCTTGAAGATCGTCTCCGACCACGCTTTATTTTCAGCCGAGTGTGTCGAGTGGTAGTTGTCGAACGAAATACTAAAGCCTGCGGAGTCCGCTTCGTGAAGGGCTTTAATGTTCGCGATATGCGTCTCAGGGGTGACACCTTGCTGCTCAGCAGACAGCATGATGGCGGTGCCGTGTGCGTCATCAGCACAGACATAGCGACAGTGGTGTCCGCGCGAACGCTGAAATCGCACCCAAATGTCGGTTTGTACCTGCTCGAGCATATGGCCTAGGTGAAGCGGTGCATTGGCGTAGGGCAAGGCAGAGGTGACCAGAATGTTGCGCGACGACATAGACGGCGAGCTCGTATGAAAAATCGGGCGTCATTGTAGCCTTGTGAGACTTTGCGGAACAGCGCTTGTCAATTGTTCACAACCCGTTTGAAATCGCCGACTGGAGCCGCGCTGCGATATACTCCCGGTTTTTGAGGGTATCGCTGTGACACAAGGCGTGGGTAACGTAAAGCATGTGGTGGCTGTGGCCTCGGGTAAGGGCGGCGTGGGCAAATCGACTGTGTCCCTCAACTTGGCGGTTGCAGCAGCGCAATTAGGGTACCGAGTGGGTCTTCTCGATGCGGATATTTATGGCCCGAGTCAAGCGCGTCTGCTTGGCATCAAGGACGGCGTGATGCCGGACGTCGTAGATGAGAAAATCTTCTTGCCGATAGAGGCGCACGGTATCAGCGCTATGTCTATGGCATTTTTGACCCGCGAAAAAACAGCCATGGTCTGGCGTGGGCCAATGGCCAGTGGTGCGCTTCAGCAAATGATCGAGTCTACGCGCTGGGGAGAATTAGATATTCTGCTGGTCGATATGCCCCCTGGCACGGGCGATATTCAGTTGACCTTGTCTCAGCGCACTCGCTTGTCGGGCGCCGTAGTTGTCACGACACCACAAGACATTGCGCTCATTGACGCACGGCGGGCGATCGAGATGTTTCAAAAGGTATCAGTGCCTATCTTAGGTATGGTCCAAAATATGGCGACCCACGTGTGTTCAAATTGTGGGCACGAAGATCCTGTTTTTGGCAGCGAGGGTGGTGACAGTCTCGCTAAAGAATACAACGCTGAGGTGATCGCGGATATTCCGCTGTCTCGGCAAATTCGAGAGACAAGTGATGCCGGTTTGCCGATTGTCCTCGCGGACAAAGAGGGAGCGGTTGCAGGTATATACCGAGAAGCAGCCCAGACACTCATGAAAACCTTAAATGACGCACAGACGCCGACTGCGCCAACGATTAGTATGACCGAGTAAGGTTCACCCCATAAAGACTTAGGAGTTAATGTGAGTATCAAGTCAGACCTTTGGATTCGTCGCATGGCGGACCAGCATAAGATGATAGAACCTTTTGAAGCGGGCCAGGTGCGTGACAAGGACGGTGAAAGACTGATCTCTTACGGAACCTCCAGCTATGGATACGACGTGCGGTGTTCGCGCGAATTCAAGGTGTTCACCAATATCAACTCAGCGACGGTTGACCCTAAGGTCTTCGACAGCGACTCGTTCGTCGACGTTGAGAGTGACGTTTGCGTCATTCCACCCAACTCATTTGCGTTGGCACGCACGGTGGAGTACTTCCGAATTCCAAGAAATGTGTTGACCATTTGTCTTGGGAAATCGACGTATGCGCGCTGCGGGATTATCGTCAACGTGACGCCGCTCGAGCCAGAGTGGGAAGGGCACGTCACACTCGAATTTTCAAACACCACCACGTTGCCCGCTAAGATCTACGCCAACGAGGGCGTGGCCCAAATGTTGTTTTTTGAGTCTGACGAGGTTTGCGAGACCAGCTATGCGGATCGAGGGGGCAAGTATCAGGGACAGACAGGCGTAACACTGCCTAAAACCTGATCGCGATGAGTTCTTTTTGATCTAGTTGGAGGAGGGTGTCTCGTCCAGCCAAGTGAGGTCTTTAAGGGTCACTGTAATCCTGGTAGAGCGCTCGACGTGGATGGTTTTAATCATTAAAAAGTCGAGCTTAGGTGCCAGCCAAATTTCAGAGGCCCGCTTGCTGGGGTTGGAATGTACTGCGCGGTACTTCACCGTGTCGATCGCCCCCACTGGCGTTTGAATCACTTCGTCTGCGGCCCGTTCCCAGTCCTTCTCGCTGACTTTAGGACCATCCACCACCGTAAAACTGAGCGTCGGGGGAGGCTTTTTTGAGGACATGAGCGTCAGTCTCAGTTGCTGCTGTTGAGAGAAGCGGTCCAGTATGTGAGGAGCCCATTGATGTTGTGTCCAGTCACCGCGTTTCATGCTGTCGATGATGCCGTCTGCCCGATTAAATCGAACACTGCGTTTCGTAGTTTTGAGCGATTTCACTTTTGAATCGAAGCGTATGCCTTCTATACGACCCTCTGAGATTCGAAAGTCCGCAGACTCTTGCATATTGATGAGAAGATTTTTGCCGCGGCTCGCGAGCGTGTAGACGTCCTCGTCTTGTGTGAGCGAACGCTTTAAGTCCAGCGTCATACCCATGGTCGAAGTGTCATACGTGGCTTCAAAAGGGCGTAATGGGGATGAACCAAGATCGATCGCGGTCTCATTAGCGATGGCTCCAGCGCTTATCAGTGCTAGAAAAAAGACCGCAAGACGACGTCCTAAACGCACTCGGCGCTGCTCCACTGTGCACCGCACTTCGATAACTTTTTGCCATCCAACACCGCGCCGTCAACGTGCTGATAAAGACGGCCTTCCAAGTGCCAGTTCACGGCTTTAGGAAAAATTTTGTGTTCGTACTCGAGCGTTCTCGCCGCCAGCGTTACTTCGGTATCACCTTGATGAATCGGTACCCGCACCTGAAGTATGGGTGGTCCACCGTCGAGTTCATTGGTGACATAGTGCACCGTTGCCCCTCCCTCGCTATCGCCACTCTCGATCGCGCGCTTGTGCGTGTTAAGCCCTGGATACTTGGGCAACAATGAGGGGTGAATGTTCAATAATTTTCCCGCGAATCGGTTAATAAAAATCGGCGTGAGAATGCGCATGAAGCCTGCAAGTACCACTGCGTCTGGCCGGTCCTGGGCGACCACATTGGCCAATGCCTCGTCGAATGATTCACGAGAATCGAATTGCGTGTGATCAACAATGGCCGTAGGAACGCCGTGCGCTTTCGCAGTCTGGAGTCCTGCCGCACTGGGGCGATTACTGATGACACGAACAACGCTTCCCGATAAGGACTGCTCTTGCTGGGCCGCTAGGAAGGCCTCCATATTAGAGCCGCGTCCGGAAATGAGAATGGAAATGCGCTTGTCTGGAGCTGCGCTCAAGAAGCGAACTCCACCTTACTGTTGCCCTCTCTAATTTCCCCAAGCAACCAGCAATCTAAACCACGCTCTGTAAGAAGTTGCATTGCGGCATCGGCCTTACTTGCACCCACAATGAGGGCCATACCGACACCACAGTTAAAGGTCCGATACATTTCGGTGTCGGACACGCCACCTGCATTGGCCAGCCACTGGAAGACGGGAGGCATTGTCCACGATTGGGTGTCTAATACTGCTGAGCAACCCTTTGGCAATATTCTCGGAATGTTCTCCAAGAGGCCGCCGCCCGTAATGTGCGCAAGTGCGTGAGGTCGGATTTCGCGCTGGAGTGCCAGGAGCGGTTTGTTGTAGATCCGCGTCGGTTCGATCAGGGCATCTGCCAGCGTTGTTGTACCGCAGGTTTGCGAGAGGTCTGCTTGAGTCACTTCAATAATCTTACGAATTAACGAGTAGCCGTTGGAATGGGGTCCTGAAGAGGAAATACCAATAATCGCATCGCCCACTCCCACGTTGTGTCCGTCAATGATTTTGTTTTTCTCGACGACACCCACACAAAAGCCGGCCAGGTCGTAATCGTCGCCGTCGTACATGCCGGGCATTTCAGCAGTTTCACCCCCTACCAAAGCGGCTCCGGCGAACTCGCAGCCCTTTCCAATGCCTTCAATCACATCTGCGGCAACGTCGATATTGAGCTTACCGGTCGCGTAATAGTCAAGGAAGAGCAGGGGCTCGGCACCCACAACAGCAATGTCGTTACTGCACATGGCGACAAGGTCGATGCCAATCGTCTTGTGCCGACCCAGTTGCATGGCGAGCCGTAGTTTGGTCCCGACGCCGTCCGTGCCGGAGACCAGGACTGGGCTGCGGTACCCCTCAGGGATTTCGCACAGCGCGCCAAAGCCGCCGAGTCCGCCCATTACTTCGGGACGCCGAGTTGCTTTTGAAATGTGCTTAATACGCTCCACGAGTGCGTTGCCCGCGTCGATGTCGACGCCCGCGTCTTTGTAAGTCAGTCCTTGGGTTTTTTGCTTGTCTGTCATACCGTGCCTCTCCTCACGGTCCGAAGATTACTCGCTGAAAAACTTAGAGGAAAGCGACCAACCGAACTTTCGCTGGTAAACTGCCAATATGAGACGTTTTCACACAATCTTTTTAGCCCTTTATCTCGCCTGCGGTGCTGCGTTGCCCTCGAGCAGTGCCGCGGCGCAAGAGGACTTTTTTTCTGAGCTTGTGACGGTGTCTGATCGGAGTGATGCTGAATTGGCGAGGGCTGCTCAGTTGGGGCTGAGCCGGCTCTTTGTTAGGGTTTCTGGTAACGAGGCGATTGTTGTCGAACCCGCCTTTGAGACTGCGGTGCGCGCGGCGCAAGAGCATGTTCTGCTCTACAGCTATCGCGATATGGATGATGCACTTGTTGTCTTTTTCGAATTTGATGACGCGTTTGTCCGGGGCTTGTTTAGAGACGAATCGGTACCTTATTGGGAGCAACGACGACCGCCAGTGGTTGCCTGGGTTGCGCTTGATGAGCCGTTTTCCAGAAGATTTGCGGCTCGGTCTGACGATGCTGAGTTACTGACGCCGGCGATCGCTTTATTTGAGGCGCGAGGTCTTGAGCTGCGATTTCCTCTCCTTGATTTGACCGATGCCGCGGCGGTACCTGTGTCGACCATTTGGAGTCGGGATTTTGATCGTGTTCGCGCCGCATCTCGCCGTTATGGCTCGGAGTACTCACTGATCGGTCGCTGGATCGAACTCAGTGACGGAAGCCGTCTTGTTGACTGGTATTTCGTGGGTCCAGAGAATCAGAGTCATCTGCAGCTGCGGCAGAGTGACGTCAACGCGCTATGGGCTGCCGGCGTTGATCTTGCGACGGATAAGATGCGTGATTCGCTTGCGGTGACGCTGCAGCAATTCGACACGTCCAGCGCGATCGCTGTTACCGTTTCCGGTGTCGCGTCGTTTGCCGACTATCGTTCTGTTTCCGCTGTGTTCACCGAACTTGCCCAGTTGGTCGATCTGCGCATTGAATCGACGGGTGAAAACACGCTCACTTATCGTGTGGTGGGGGTTTCTAGTGCGGAAGAGGTGGCGCGCCTGATCCCGAATCGATCGGGCTTGCGTGTTCAATCAGTGCTCAATCGAGAGCAGCTGAATTTGACTTGGGAGACCATCCAGTGACCAACAAACTGTCTGACGCTAACAGCCGCTCGCGCTGGCTTCCTGTTCTAATTGTCACGCTAATAGTCGTGTTTTTCTTAGTGCAATTAAGCGATATTTTGATGCCGTTTATCGTCGGCGCACTCATCGCTTATCTGGGCGATCCTATCGTCGATCGACTTGAGGCGCGGGGCTATGCGCGCTCGTCAGGCGTGGTCATTGTTTTTGCGTTGTTAATGACGCTAGTCATTGTCGTTTTGGGCATTGTCGTGCCACTCTTGATTCAGCAACTTTCTCAACTCGCAGCGGCGATACCTGACGCCTACCTTTGGGTCTCGCAGATCGCCGTGCCCTACCTGCAAACGCAATTGAGTCTCAGTCCCGTGTCTTTGCCGACGATCGATTGGCAAACCAGCCTGTCAGAACACTGGCAATCGGTGGGTCAAGTGACTGGCGGTGTGGTTCAGCGGGTGACAACGTCGAGTCTTTCGTTGATTGCCTTGCTGCTCAATGTGGCACTTATCCCCGTGGTCGCATTTTATCTCATGCGTGACTGGGATTTAATGATGGCAGGACTCCTAAAACTTGTGCCGCGGGTTTGGGCATCCACGGTTCAAGCATCGGTATCTGAAGCGCACACCGTACTTGAGGCGTTTCTGCGCGGTCAGTTGGTGGTCATGGGCGCTCAGGCGCTCATGTATAGCGTCGGCCTTTGGGTGGTGGGACTGAACTACGCGGTGGTCTTGGGTGTGATCGCTGGGGTTGCCAGCCTTATACCCTATGCGGGTTCGATTATCGGGGTTGGCAGTGCGATCGTTGTCGCCTACTTTCAATACGGGGTCGATCCCTGGTCTTTAGGCGCCGTAGCACTGGTATTTTTGATAGGACAGCTGATCGAGAGTTTTCTTTTAACGCCTATCTTAGTGGGCGATCGGATTGGCTTGCACCCAGTGGCTGTTATTTTTGCGCTCATGGCGGGTGGTCAGTTGGCCGGGTTCACTGGCGTCCTTATTGCGCTGCCTGTTGCAGCTGTGTTGTTGGTCTTTGGACGACGAATTGTAGAAGTCTACCTCTCAACCGATGCTTACAACGCTGAGTAAGGCAGACGTATGACGGTTCAGTCGGCTCAACTTGTCTTACCCATTTCTATTGATCCTGATGCAACTTGGGCGCATTGGGTGTCTCGTTTAGAAACCGAGCATCTTGAGAGTGCGGTACAGCAGGTGACCGGCAAGCCCGATCAAGGTGTTTTCGTTTGGGGAGGTGCGGGGGAAGGTAAGAGTCACCTGCTTCAGGCGTCCTGCGCGGCGCAGTCGGACTCGGTTCGTTACATTCCCATGGATGCAGTCCTTGAGTATCCGCCCGAGGCCGTTCTTGAGGCGGCAGAGCATGATTCTCTCGTGGTCATTGATGATATTCATCTGATGAGTGGGCATCGAATTTGGCAGGAAGGCGTATTTCACTGTTTTAATCGCTGTATGCAAAACTCGACGCCATTTTTAGTGTCCGCAGGGACGGCGCCGTCGGGATTGCATTCGTTTTTGCCCGATTTGCAATCGAGACTTTCTCTCCTGTCAGTCTTCAAGTTGCCGGCCTGGAGAGACGCAGATTTTGAGAGGCTGCTTGCGCGTCTCGCTTATGCCCGTGGGCTGTCACTTGCGCCTGAAGTGGCTCGGTTTCTGGGGCTGCGTATTCGGCGAACACCTGCAGATGCTGAACGTATTATTCGCTCGATCGATGAGTCTAGTTTGGTCGAGCAACGCGCCCCCACTATCCCGTTTTTAAAAACGCTGGGCTATTGACACGGCCTCAGTGTGCTGCGGCAATCTCATCTTCAGCTAACTGTAAATAACGTCGAAGCTGCGCCACTAAAATATACAGTGGAATAGTATCGAGCAGAGCTACCGTGGCTTTGAACGCATAATTGCTCGCGACTAAAATCAACAGCGTCTCAAGGGTCATCTCGCCGCGATAAAACACCGCACCGAACGTCACGGTGACCACCATGACCGAATCGACAAGTTGGCTGAGCAAGGTGCTGAAATTGTTTCGGATCCAGAGGTGCTTCCCTTTTGTGACACGCTTCCAAAAGTGGAATAACTGAACGTCGCAGTATTGCGCTGTGATGTACGCCACCATTGAGGCTGTTACTGCGCCGCTGGTCATGGCATACATCAGTGAAAACAGCTCCACGTTACCTTCAAGCACTTCGCCTGTGGGCAGCGGCACGGGCGCTCCGAGTTGAAGGATTTGCCATGGCGGCATATTCGCAGGATCGACCGCGGGGGCGTATTGCCCTGCCGTCATGACCAGCAAAATAAGTGCGTTGATAAAAAGTCCGACGGTCACCAGAAAATTTGCACGCGCCTTCCCATAAAGCTCACAGATCAGATCTGTACAAAGAAAAGTTAACGGGTAAGGGAGAACGCCCACTGCCAGGGCGAGCGGGCCGAGCTGAATAAACTTCGTGATGCCAATGATGTTGAGTAAGGTCATTGCGCTGAGGAATACCCCGGCGAGAATCAGAAAAACGCGCTCTCGGCGTTCCGTAAGAGCGGCTTGCGTGACGGTGCTCAATGTTCCTTTTGCCCCAGGTTGGCGTGAATAACTGAGCCATTGGCCACAGGACTTTCGTGGGCCCAAACCACCACATTGGCAATCTCTTCAGGTTTCACGAGCCGGCCAAAACTGTTCTGCGAGCCAATTTCCAGCATGAGATCGACATCGCCTCCCAGATGTTGCTTCAACATCTCGGTATCGGTAAACCCAGGGCAGACCATTGCCGTGTGTATGCCTGATCCGCTCAAATCTTGACAGGTTGCTCGCATTTGACCGAGCTGGGCATGCTTACTAATAACGTAACTGTAGGCGCCGGAGACCGCTTTTTCTGACAGCGTGGAGCCCACGTAAATAATGCTGGATCCCGCTGCCATAGAGCCAATGAGTTCACGATTAAGCGTGTTTACAGCCATGACATTAACAGCCATTACACGCATTAGCGCCTGCGTTTCACAGTCACTGGCACTGTCTTTGAGCATCAGTGATGCGTTATGGATAAGGGTGATGCGTCCGCTATCCGTTGCAAGATGCGCTTTGCACTCGGTCGCCGCTCGCAGTGCACCCTCGTCAGAGCCCAGGTCTGCCGCAACGTTGACAACGCCGGTCACAGGACTGGGGCGTCTGGCAATATTGATAACTGAAAAGCCCTTTGCTATGAACTGCTCGGCAGTGGCTGCGCCTATTCCCGAGCTGGCTCCTGTAATAATGGCAGTATCGTTCATACGAATATGTAAAGACCTCATGTTAGATCGCAGGTTATCCTACGCGACAGTGATCGGCTAGGATTGCTTACTAGGGGTTGTCGGGTCTTTTTTGCCAACATGAGACTTGTGACGCCGCTCTATGAGTCAAAAAAAGGAATGTTCATTGACACGATTGACTACGCTTCATATTGACAAAGAGGCTCACAAATTCTCCGCGGCTCACTACACGATTTTTTCGGCAACCGAGCGGGAACGCTTACACGGACACAACTACTTTGTCTCTGTCCGCATCGTCGCAAAAATGGGAAATAATGGGTTTTCGGCGGACTACAACGTTTACAAGAAGCGGATCAAAGCGCTTTGCGATCGATACGATGAGTACATGTTATTGCCCGAATTTTCTCCCTATCAAACATTGATGTACGAGGGTGATGAAATACACGCCACCTTTAACGGCACAGTGCTTAAATTTCGCAGTGATGAAACCTGGGTGCTACCGGTTGCGAATGTCACGGTGGAGGAGTTATCCCATTTACTGCTTAATGAACTCATCGGGTCGTCTGATGATCCCGATCTGGTGGAAGTCGAGCTGACAGTTTCCTCGGGAAGTGGTCAGGCAGGCTCCGCCGTCTGGCGGGTTAGCGAATAAATCAAAGAAAGTTTTATTTTTTTGGAACTTTTCTATTCCATTGTGTTCTTAAGTTATGTCCAGCAGATGGCGGTGCGGCGGGTGCAGCGCGAGGGAAACGTCTGAGGGTCAGATGAGTGATCATCTCCCGATTTGAGTGGCTCCTTTAATTCGCCGGCTTTTTAGCCGGCGTTTTTTTTGGCTTAAAAAAAGGAGTCACTGAGCCGATTCGGTTTGGTGAATCACGGCCTCTAGGGACTCGATTGTTTGCGGTCCAACCAACGTCGCAACGAGCTCTCCCGAGGGGTTAATGATGAGCGTCGTGGGCAGCACGGTTGGGCGCGGCATCCCAAGTGCTTGGGAGGGGTCTTCAATGTTTTGGAAGGTGATTCCTAAGCTGGCAACGTCGGCGGCAAGATCGTCACCTCGCTTACCGTCGAAGTTCACGCCGAGGACAGAGACGTCTTCTCGTGCATCAAGTTGCAGCAACTCAGGAATTTCCGTGCGGCACGGTTTGCACCATATCGCCCAAAAATTCACGACCTTCCAACGGTCTGGCTGAGTCATTGGAGCGTCCGGCGTGCATCCTATGCAGCTAAGACAGAGAAAAATGAGGAGCGTTTCGCGCATTGAGAGTCACCTTTGAGAGCGTGGTGATTATAGCGCGCTCTGAACCTTGGCGTCGGCATGCTAAAATGGGCTCATCATGATGCAGTGTAGAGGTAGTCAGTGAGCGATCCTTATGTGTTGATTTTGTATTATTCGCGGCATGGCTCCACAGAAGCAATGGCCCGTCAGGTTGCGCGCGGGGTGTCTCAGGTGAAAGGTGTTGAGGCGCGGCTTAGAACAGTTCCAGCCGTTAGTGCCGAAACAGAGAGGCCGGTGATTGCTGATGTGCCCGATGAGGGTCCTGTGTATTGCGATCACGAGGACTTGAGCGGATGTGCAGCGCTGGCGCTTGGCAGTCCAACCCGTTTTGGAAACATGGCGGCCGCACTGAAATATTTTATCGACAGTACCTCTTCTTTGTGGATCAGCGGTGCGCTGATCGACAAGCCTGCGGGTGTTTTTACCTCGACAGCGTCACTCCACGGCGGCCAAGAGAGCACGTTGTTGAGCATGGCCTTACCGCTACTGCACCATGGAATGGTCTATGTTGGCTTGCCCTACAGCGCGCCTGAGCTCCAGGCCACTCAGTCTGGAGGAACCCCTTATGGTCCAAGTCATTGGGCGCAAGCAGGGGCGTTAGACGGGCAGCTTTCGGAGCACGAGGCGTCGCTTTGCCAGGCGCTGGGGCGACGACTCGCGCGCTTTGCGCTAATGGAGGTGCCGGCATGATGGAACGCGGAGTTTTGACCCGTTGGTTGTGGATTGCCCTGTGGGTACTCAGTGGTGCCTTGGTGCTCCAAGGTGGACTTGAGCTACTGCAACTCGGTGCGCGTTGGCCGGTTTGGGTTCTGTCAGTACTGCCGCTACTTGTGTTCCTCGTAGGGGTCGCGAAAGACAACCTTGTCTGGCTCATTTGGTATTGCTTGCTACTGCTTTTTTATTTTATCAGTGCAGTTGAAGACACTTTCGCTCGCCCCAACAACATCATTGTTGTGAGTGGTTTGGTCATTATCGTACTGCTCTTTTGCGTGTGCACCGCCTACCTTCGATTTCGCGGTCGAGAACAACGTGGGATGAACCCTTTTAAGGACTAAGAAATGGATTTGTTAAAGGCTATATGGCGTATTCTTTCCGGCATCAGCAAAGCTATCACGGTTCTCGTTCCGCTCGTGTTTGTCGGTGTTTTCCTTGTTGCTTTATCGGTCGGTGTGTCTGAGGGAACGCCTACACCGCTGCCCGAGAAAGCCGGTCTGCTGATTGCGCCAAGCGGCACGCTGGTTGAGAGTAGAGTGCCGCTGGAGCCGCTGGACGCATTGTTTGCAAATGATCTTGCAGGCGAGACACTGCTGGCGACCGTGATCGAAGGGATCGATGCGGCGGCTGAGGATGATCGAATCACCTCAATCGTATTGAATCTTGAAAATCTAATGGGTCCCTCGACGAGTCAAGCGATGGAGATTATCGAGGCGTTAGACCGATTCTCAGAAAGTGGTAAGCCTATTGTTGCTGTTGGTGACTACTTTACGCAGTCACAGTACCTGCTCGCCTCGCAGGCGGATGAGATTGTCTTGCACCCCGAGGGCGGTGTCAGCCTCATGGGATTTGGTGTCTACCGCACTTATTTAAAGCAATTCCTGGCTAACATAAAGGTAAATTTCCACGTCTTTAGGGCAGGCGATAACAAGTCAGCGGTCGAGCCTTTTATGCGTGATGATATGTCGCCGCAAGAACGCGCGGTCGTGGGCAAATGGTTGGACAGCCTTTGGGGCGATTACACTGCTATTGTCGAGGCAGGTAGAGGCAAGGAGCTGGGTGACGTCACTCGCTTTGTGAATGATTTCCCGAGTCGACTTGAGTCACACGGTGGGGATTTAGCACAGACCTTTTTGGCTGAGGGCTACGTGGATGCGCTTTTACACGGTGATGAACGTGAAGCGCATATTTTGAAGATCGTCGATGCCATGGATGCAGACGGTGAACTGGAAGTCGTCGGTCTTAAACGTTACGTGGCTGATATACGAGAACCCATTGATAGCGAGATGCCGTTGATCGCGGTTGTGCCTATCGAGGGTACGTTGGTGCCCGGTAACAGTTCGCGGGGCTCGGCAGGCAGTGACACAGTAGTGGAGCAGCTCGAGCGCGCCGTCGAGGACGAGGCTGCGGCTATTGTCTTGAGAATTAACTCGGGGGGTGGCAGCGTGTTTGCATCCGAAGTGATTCGTTCAAAAGTCAATGCTATAGCCGCCGATGGCGTGCCCATTGTCGTTTCCATGGGTGGAGCAGCAGCCTCTGGAGGGTATTGGATCGCCGCTGCGGCTGACGAAATTTGGGCCATGCCAACGACGATCACAGGCAGTATTGGCGCTTTTGCAGTTTTCCCAACGATTGAGGGTGTCTTTGATTACGTAGGTGCCACAGTGGACGGCGTGGGCACAACTGCAATGGCCGGTAGTTTTGATCCTAGTCGCGGACTGGACAAGAACTCAGAGCGAATCTTTCAAGCGGTTATTAACGGCGTTTATAACGATTTTTTGTCGCTGGTTTCTGTATCGAGGGACATGACCCTTGCCGAGGTGAATGCGCTTGCGGGCGGCAAGGTTTGGATCGGACGAGACGCTAAAGAGATTGGCCTGGTTGATCAGCTGGGTGGTCTTGATGATGCAATATCCTCTGCTGCAGCGCTTGCACAATTAGACGCTTACGAGACGAAACGTTTCGGCATGCCCATTACGCCTCAGCAGCTCATACTCGAGGAGATAGGAAACAGCTTTGGGGTTTCAGTGCCAGAGCCTTTGGGCACAGCAATGGCCTGGCTTGCACCTATTCATCAGCCGTTCGTCATGATGTCGCAGTTTAAAGACCCCAAGCACACCTACCTACAATGCTTCGCTTGTAACTATGCTTACTGACATTGAATTGCCCAATGACGATCGTGAGGGCGCGATTGTTGCGGGGACTATTTTACTGCTTCGTGACGCGTTGAACGGGCCAGAAGTACTCTTACTTAAGCGCAACCCCCAAGCAAAAAATATGGGTGCTGTGTGGATGTTCCCCGGTGGAAAGATCGAGGCCGGTGACTCAGCCCCCAGAGAAGTTGAGCAAGCCGCGAATGCAGCTGTACGAGAGTTGCAGGAAGAAGCGGCTATTGTACTGAACACGTCGGAACTCATTTGTTTTTCGCACTGGCTAACACCCTCAGGAATGGCGCGCCGATTTGCGACCTGGTTTTATGTGGCTCGACTTCCTGAGAATGCGGCAGTCAGGGTCGATGGCGAAGAAATGGTTGAGGCACGCTGGGTGACTCCTCAGATTGCGATTGAGGAGCATGAGCGAGGAGCGCTTAGACTGCCTCCGCCTACGGTTGTAAGCCTTCAAGATTTAGCGCATCAAGCGTCTGTGGCACAGATTATTAATGCGGTTGCGTTGAGGGTGGCGCCCTATTTTTTTCCAAAAGTCTGTGCCCAAGCGGAAAAAAAGGTAGTCATGCTCTATCCCGGTGACGCGGGCTACGAAGACGCCGACCCACAGGCAACCGGCGAGCGTCATCGAGCACATTGGTCTGATGGTGTGATCGCGTATGAGCGCAGTTACGAGTATCCAAGCCTCTAATTAATTAGGCATCCAGCGAGCGCCAGGTAGCTTGGGTCGCTGCTTTTGCAGTTGTTCCTCGAACAATGATTCGACACTGAGTGCCGCTCCTGCTGATAGGCGTCGAGAGATCAAGGTGATTGGAAACACATAAATATCTTCCTCGCGATAGCGCAGTGCTCGTGAGCGACCTTTCTTATCTCGGTAAATCACCCAGTCAAAGTCGAGTTCTTCAGCAAGCAGATCTCCAAAAACGATGCCCAAGGCTTGTTGCGTTTGGACATCCTCTGCGTCCACCCAGCGACGGTCGATGATTTTTTGTAGCGTGTCCAGGTCGCGCGTTGCAATGCCCGAAACTCGTCGGCCCAGTCGGTTTGCCAGCCCTTCAACTGTTTTTCTTTGTTCCGTCATATACTGCCGGTCGACGGCGGTGAGTGACTGAATTTGGACCTCAAATTCGGAACTCATCGCATTGGGCGCTGTCAAAACGGCCATAAGTAAAAGAAACAAAAAGCTGACGCCCTTGCGCGTCAGTAATTCAGGTTGTGAAACTGCTCTCGAAATGGATAATTGCCGCACCATGTTGATCCTCACCTCGAATTTTCCCATCGCTGGAGTACACCGATGATAACCGGAAGCATAGTTGCGCTGGTAACGCCGATGACAGAATCGGGTGATGTCGACTGGCGAACGCTTGAACGACTCATTGACTTTCACATTGAGAATGGCACGGCGGCACTCGGACTTGTGGGCACGACCGGTGAAAGTTCGACGTTAAGCCACCCAGAGCACCGGGAGGTCATCCGATTTGGCGTTAGCCATGCCGGTGGCAGAATTCCGATTATGGCGGGTACAGGATCCAACTCTACGCTCGAAGCTGTTGAGCTCACAGTTGCTGCGGCTGAAGCCGGTGCCGACTGTGCGCTGCTGGTAACGCCTTATTACAATAAACCCTCGCAAGAAGGTCTATACCAGCACTTTAAATCGGTCGCTGAAGCCATTAACTTGCCGATTATTCTCTACAATGTCCCCTCGCGAACCGGGTGTGATTTGTCGGCTGAGACAACGCTGCGCTTAAGCCAGGTGGAAAACATTGTGGGTTTAAAGGATGCAACTGGTGACGTTGCACGAGGGGCATCACTGATTAAGTCACTGCCCGAAGGCTTTGCGGTGTACTCGGGCGATGACGGCACTACCTGTGATTTGTTGGAGGCGGGCGCAAAGGGGTGTATTTCGGTTACGGCAAACGTGGCACCCGCGCAAATGGCGGAAATGTGCCGTTTGGCTCTGTGTGGCGACTCCGCTGGCGCGCGAGCTGTCGATGCAAAGATTCGGCCACTGCACAAGACGCTGTTTCTTGAGTCGAATCCAATTCCAGTTAAATATGCGATGGGCCACATGGGGCTGATCGATCCTACTATGAGATTACCGCTGATGCCGCTGTCAGAGCAGTACAGGGGTGAACTGACCAAGGCGATTGAAGAATGCGTAGAGTGAAAATCACATTAGCTACTTTGTTGATGGTCTGGGTGACAGGCTGCAATTTGCTCCCCGAGTCGGGCAGCATCATTCCTTGGGAAACAGAATCAGAGCTTGCGGGAGACTATGAAACAGCGATCGAAGCTGATCCGATGACGGTGCCTGAAGACCTGGACTCCGAGGCGATTCAACAAGCATTCCCGATTCCCGACGTTGCAGTGAATCTTACGATTCCTGTTACCGGTCAGGCGCCACGACCTGCGCCGTTAACCGCAGGCTCTCAGCTCGATGCGGTGCGCTTGCAGCGGCTTGGCAACAACAGTTGGGCCGTGGTCAATGTGCCGCCCGGGCAGCTATGGCCTCAAGTGCGTGCGTTTCTCGTGAGCAGTGGCATTGACGTAGTCGGTGTTGATGCGACAGGCGGACTGATTGATACCGGATTTGTATTGCTCGAAGACCGAAGCCTGGAAGCGCGGTTCCGATTTAGGGTCGACTCGGGTGTGCAACGCAATACCTCTGAACTCCATGTACTGCAACAAAACACGGCCAAGGATATTGATGTCGGTCGCTGGCCAGAAAACTCTGACGACGCCGATCTTGAGCAAACCATGCTTCGCAATATTGCTCAATTTATAGCAAACAGTGCGGAGTCCGCCCCCGTGTCTATGATGGCTGAAAAAGCCATGACCGGTGCCGGGCGCATTGCACTTGAAGAATCGGTTGATGGTGCACGCCTGCGGCTCGAGCTTCCCTTCAATCGCGCTTGGGCGGCCACCGAAAAAGGGTTTGCCGACGCGGGCTTTAGACTCGACGACAAGAATCGCAGTGCTGGACTGTTCTACGTCACGTATCTGGGCCCAGAGGGTGAGGACGGTGCTGGATGGTTCGGGTGGATGTTCGGTAGTGAAGACGATGACCCTCTGATCGGTAAAGAGTTCCGGGTGCAGCTGACAACTCAGACGGTATCGCAGGTTACGATTAACGTTCTAGGTGCTGAAGGTCAGTCGATCGGCCAGTTGGAGCAACAGGGTCTGCTGACGCTTCTCCAGGGCAATATCACGTAATGTTGCGCCTCGCCTCGGTTGGCTCAGGCAGCAAGGGCAATGCGACGCTGGTGGCGACTGATGAGACCACAATTCTCATCGATTGCGGATTCCCTGTTCGGGAGATGCTTGTACGGTTACCACAGCTGGGTGTCGACATCTCCGATATTGACGCCATTTTGGTGACTCACGAGCACTCAGATCATATCGGGGGTGTGGCTGCGGTGGCTAAAGCATCAGGGGCACAGGTGTTTGCGACACATGGCACCGTGGCATCAGGAAAACTCGATGCCGCACGTTCTCTTGTGCGCATCGACAGCGATTCCAGCTTCACCATTGGCGATATAGAGGTCAACGCGATTACTGTGCCTCACGATGCGCGGGAGCCGGTGCAATACCGCTTTCGCTCTGGTGCGTCTTGTGTGGGTGTGCTTACGGATTTGGGTTGGGTCTCGCCACACGTCTTAGACGCGTATAAGGGCTGCGACCTCCTGTTGCTTGAGTTTAATCATGACTTGGAGATGTTGCGACGTGGGCCCTATCCTGCAGTCTTAAAGCGCAGAGTCTCAGGCGACTTTGGGCACTTAAATAATGAACAAGCGACGACCATGCTGTCCGCCCTGGGCGATGTAGCGCCGCGTGTTGTGATCGCAGGTCATATCTCTGAGCAAAATAACTCCGTTGATCGGGTGGCAGAACTGCTAACCCCACTCGCTGAACAGCAGAAATTGAAGATCATTTACGCGACCCAAACTCAGGGATTTGGTTGGACGACATCTGAGTCATCGGGCGATGTTTCTCGCGTTGCCTGAGGGGGCGTAAGCTTCCATCGCCGATTTGACCATAAATAACTTTCCGGCTGAAGGCGTATCGCCTCTTCTGACATCTGAGCGTACCGTTCGATGAGTTCATTTTCTGACATGGAGCCTGGTGTTGTACACAACTCGAGGAGTTCTGCCTCATAGTGGCCGCGAGAAATCCGACGCGTTCTCGCGAAATAGACGGGATAGCGTGTGAGGCGAGCGAGCGTTGCAGGTCCCATAAAGAATGCAGTGTGTTGGTTTAAAAAGTCAGTCCAATAGGGCACCTCTTTTTTTCCAGGCGACTGATCAGCCAGCAGAGCCAATACGCGATTGGCTCTGCGTGCCTTTAAAACGTATTTCCCGATGGATTTCATGGTCACCAGCGTCCCCCCGAATTTCCCTCGTGACTCCAGTGCAAATCGGTCAGCACCCTTGTCATGCAAGGGTTTGTAAACGCCGTCAAACGGTGCTGCCGCTGCGAGACTTGCACGTTGTGTAAGCCACTCCCAGTTGGTGTGGTGCAAGGCGAGTATGATCCCTGGTGCGGGTGTCCCTTCATCTGACATGAGCGGCTCCCAGCCTTTTAGGGTCATTCTGCGCTCAAGTTCCTCTTTGGGTATGCGCCAGGCGTACAGGGCCTCGACCGCAACGTCTGCGAACTGCTGATAAAACGCGTGACGTGTTTGCGCATACCAAGCTTCGGGTTTGTCGGGAAACGCATTCCTTAGATTGCTGTCGACGGTCTTGATCCGATAGCGAAAGACAAACTCTGTCAGCCAGGCAAAGACTCGCGCAAGTCTGTAGGACGTTCGTAGTGGCAGTGCGGCGATCCCCCGATAAATCCAGTATGTGAGCATTAGCAATGCTCCGGTTTCGTGACCTGCACTTGGTCGTTGAAGCGATCGAGACTGTGACATTGCAACGCGTCATTGCCCATTAAGTTCACGTGTTCTAACGCCGGTAAATTCACTAAGGGGACGATATCGACAATGAGATTGCTATCGAGTTGCAGCTCGGTGAGACGCTCAAGACTCGTGAGTTCCACAAGGTTACGCACCCCGTTGTCTGTGAGCTTGATTCGCTGAAGTGCTTGAAACTGCGAAAGGCCTGACAGTGATCGAATACCAGCATCGGAGCAATTGAGTACCTCAAGTCCGCTTGAGGTGTAGATTAGACCATCCTCAATAGCTTGAGCCACGCAAGATGCAAGGCCGGGGTCGGCTATGTGGTAGTCCTCAAAGAGACTTCTGGGTGAGTACAGGCTTCGCTCATTCAACGTGACGTCATACTTTTCTAGCGCGCTACACGATGTGAGTGCAATCAATGGGGCGATCAATATGCCAGCCCAACTCCGTTGTACGCGTTTCGCCTTCTGAGACTCACTGAGCATTGATGTCGATAAAATTGATACCATGACGAATTCCGCTTGCCGAGTCGGTATGATGCCAGTGCAGAAGGTTAAGTTCGAGACGCACTTGAATTGCGCATGCGAAAACAATCGAATAATTGCTCGGTGAGGAAAGGTGGCCCTAGACCAACTTGAAATAACCCTAAAAAAGCAGTGGCGACTTGGGCAGAGTATTTTGCTGTGTTGGGCGTTTGATCCTAACGGATTGCTCACCATTGTTGTTCCGCATTACTTTTTAGGTAATTTCACGTCACCGAATCACCCCTCGGGAGTGGGAGAGCAGAACGAGGATTTCGTTCGAGATTTGATTTCTGGCAGTCGCTTTAAAGCGCACAACGAAATTTTCGAGATCGCCAGTAAACTTGGCGTGGCGCCAAGTTTTGTAAAATTGGATCAAGCCTTAACTGAGGACGATGAGACCGTCGCGCAGATCGATTCCATGATCAAGCGTTACAGTCTCGGTCACGAGGAAAGCCGAGCCGTCGTGCTATTTGATATCGCCGATTTTTCGTTGTTTCGACCCTTTGAACAAGCGAGCCAACTCAATAGCCTGTCCTACTCCATGAATTCGGCATACTCCAAGCTCAAGCGAGAGGGAATCGAAGTCAACTTTGCGCGGACTACTACAGGCGATGGGTACTATGTGTGGAATCGAGATTTAGGGATTTTCCCCAACGTTGATTTACTGACTTTCTTCTTGCTGGTCTTAATCGACAATGCCGTCGCGCGTGAGAAGTCGCAGTTTGGATCGGTGCCCACACTGCGTTCTGCGTTCCACATTGGCAGCCACTATGAGTTATCACAGGCTGAAGGGATCAATCCGACTGTTTTGAGCTATATCGTGGGAGACGTGACCATTAAGCTTGCCCGATTAGTGGAGAGTGTTCCCGCTGCTGGCATTCACATGGGCGATTTTCTAGCACCACTGCCAGACAGCGATGCACTTGCTACCCCGGCCGAATTTTTATGTCACTCACGTGATGAACTTCTCGATATGTCCGGCATTCGTGTTGATGAAGGTCGGCTGATGAACATTCATTTTCAGTCGTGGTCCGCGGGACAGCCCGAAGAACGTCTCATTGAGGTGACGGACAAACACGGTTTGAGTCAGAGCGCGCACAACGTTGGTTTTACACTGGAGCTTGAGGATCGCACTTTGTCTTTGGGAGTGAGAAATCGCTAATGTCGTGCCTCGTGACGCCTGCCTCCCATGCGGCGCAGTCTCTTGCAAAGTCGGTGGCGTTGGACTTGGGGCTCACGTATGCGCATTCGACTGAAGGTCTTGATTCCGGTGTTGCACTGGTTGTCGATATAGACAGGTCTTGGCTGCAGCGCCTTCAACGACCGAGACTGGGCCGAGTCTGCATTGATTTTTCGGCTCCCGAAATGTTGCACCGGCGAAAGTCGGGTCACAATGAGCCGCTGGGTCGTGCAGTTGGGGTAAAGCACGATATAAAACCGCGCGTATTTGATGCAACAGCGGGACTTGGGCGAGATGCATTTGTACTGGCGGATCTTGGATGCGACGTGGTTTTGTCAGAGTGGTCTGTGCCGCTGGGATTCCTCTTAAATCAGGCGCGAGAGCTCGCGCTACTCAGTGCACATACAAAGGTGGTTGAGGCAGCAGATCATATGAGTGTTGTAACCGGGGACAGTTGCGAACGGACGCTTGAGGGATTCGACGCGATCTACATTGATCCTATGTTCCCCGAGCGCGGCAAGTCAGCGGCCGTGAAAAAAGACTTGGCGACAGTCCAGGCACTGTTTACCGATGCTCCGGGAGCCCCGAATGCTGAGGCACTGCTGGCTTGGGCCGTGGCCCAGCCCGTTGATCGTGTGGTGGTCAAGCGTCCAGTGAAGGCGCCATCGTTAGGGGTGAGCAAGCCCTCACACAGCATCGTTGGGAAGACCGTCCGCTTTGACGTCATCGTAAAATAAAGGGGAGGAGACGTGGAAAAGAATGTGTTGTACGTTGGGCGTTACTTTCCGACAGAAGTGGCGACTGCGGCAAAAGCCTTGGGTTACCGATTGGTGTACGCCAACAGTGAAAGAAATCCAAATATGGCGAGTCTTGCGGATCACCTCCTTGTGGATATGCGGACGGTAGAGGGTCGGGCGAGACTGATCGATTGGCTTCGCCAAAACGAGGCTCCGGCGCACATTCTTTGCGAACTTCACCCCTTTGACTTTTCAGGAGACGACAAAGACAGCGGTTCGCTATCCGCTAGCGACTATCTCCAAGGACAGATTGTCGGGATAACCGAGCTTTTGGAGGCTGCCGTGTCTCTCAATCCTGCCTGCCGTTGGCGCTTTATCTTGCCGGGTAACACCGATGTTTGGTCGCGCGCGAGCGAAGCTTACTTTCGCGTTCTACTCGAGGGTCTTGTAACACTGGTACCCAGTGCTCACTTTGACTTTATGAGGCAGGGTGACGCGATGACCCTCTAGGTCAGCAGCCGTTCCATAATGCCCTCATAAATACGAGCGAGCTTCGGTATGTCCGAGAGCAAGACGTGTTCATTCCTCTGATGGATAGACGCGTTTATGGGGCCTAGTTCAATAATTTGGCTGCCCATGGTCGCGATAAAACGCCCGTCGGAAGTTCCTCCCCCCGTGCTGAGCTGGGTGCTGACGCCTGTCACGGTCATAATGCTCTCCCTGACAGCGTCTACCAGATCGCCGGGCTCAGTCAAAAACGGATTGCCACTCAGTTGCCAGTCGAGTGAATAATCGATGCCCGTGGCATCGAGCACCGTCTCGCATTTTGATTGGATTTCATCGGCGGTGATCTCGGTAGAAAACCGAAGGTTGAAAACAGCGACTAGTTCTCCTGGGATGACGTTGGTGGCACCGGTACCTGAATGGATATTGGAGAACTGGAGCTGCGTTGGGTCAAAGTAATCGTTGCCGCTATCCCAGCTTATCTCCGAGAGCGCCGTCAGTGCTGCAAACGCCTTATGCATAGGATTATCGGCGAGGTGCGGATAGGCCACATGCCCCTGCTTACCTTTGATTGTTAGGGTTGCATTAATAGACCCTCGGCGGCCATTTTTAATGATATCGCCTAAAGTCGATGTGCTGGATGGTTCACCGACGACGCACCAGTCAATGGATTCCCCTCGGCGCTGTAGCGTGTCGACGACGTAACGCGTCCCATGAATCGCAGGGCCTTCCTCGTCGGCGGTAATGAGATACCCGATTCTCCCTTTGTGATGCGGATGGTTTGCGACAAAAGATTCTGTTGCCACCACCATTGCTGCAAGACTGGCCTTCATGTCGGCGGCCCCGCGCCCATAGAGTAAGCCCGCACGCTCGGTAGGCACAAAAGGATCGCTGTCCCAGTGCTCGCGAGGTCCAGGCGGCACCACATCGGTGTGCCCTGCAAAAACTAAGGTGGGTCCGTGAGTGCCACGTGTCGCCCAGAGGTTGAGTACTTCTTCTCTGGGCAGTGATTCACAATTAAATCCCAATGTGGAAAGGCGCTCTGCGAGTAAAGGCTGACAGCCGTCATCCGCAGGAGTTACCGACTGCTTGCTAATAAGTTCTTTGGTCAACGCGACAGAGGGGTGTTCCGAATCAGTTATGGGCATGAAGGCTCTCGTTGAGTTCGATCGCTGTTTTATTCGTCAGACATTCTACCGAGCCTGACTGCGAGTTGCGTCGAAACAACAGGTCCGAGCGTCCTGCTAGATGTCGAGCGGCCGTGGTTTCAACGGCCTGCTTTGCGTCGTCAAGCACGGTGACTTTAGTGCCCGCAGTAATAAAGAGTCCCGCCTCGATGGTGCATCGGTCGCCCAAGGGAATACCCAGACCCGCGTTGGCACCTATCAGACACTCCTCGCCCACAGAGATGATCATGTTGCCGCCGCCGGACAGGGTCCCCATGGTTGAGCAACCGCCACCCAAATCTGAGCCTTTGCCGACCAAAACACCGGCTGAAATGCGTCCTTCGACCATTCCTGGGCCTGCAGTTCCGGCATTAAAATTAATGAAGCCTTCATGCATCACCGTTGTTCCAGCGCCAAGATAAGCGCCGAGGCGAACGCGGGCACTGTGCGCAATTCTGACGCCCTCAGGGACGACATAATTCGTCATTTTTGGGAATTTATCGACGCTTGCGACCTCCAGTACTTTGCCCTTTAGGCGAGCACTTAATTGCCGCTCAGCCAGCTCGCTGAGGTCAATAGGCCCCTCGTCGGTCCATGCGACATTGGGTAGCAATCCAAATACACCCGTTAGATCAGTGCCATGAGGCTTAACGAGTCGATGTGACAGCATATGAAGTTTGAGGTAGGCGTCCTCTACCGACACGGGGGCAACATTGGCTGCCAAAGAGGATGCAACAACAGATGCCGGGCTCTCACTAAGCCGATCTGACAGCGCCGCCAGTGCGTCATCCCCAGCACTTCGGGCATCATTGGCGAGAGTTTTTAAGTCACTGCGATCCAGTCGACCACAAACTCCGCTGAGTGCGTCTGACAGCGGGCCGGTCACATCGCCAAGGGGGGTGGGGTAAAACACATCTAGGATCGCACCTTTGGCGTTCTCAGAGATGACGCCCAGTCCGAATCCATGCATCTTATCGACCATAATAATCGCTCCTGATTTACAACGGGTTACTGAAAATAAACGCGGTAGGTATCGGCTTTGAAGCCCACGTCAAGGACGCTGCCGTGTGAGAGGACCGGGCGTTTGATCAGCGTGGGATTCGCAATCAGCACGGCCGCGGTATCACCGGACTGCGCTTCATGACGCTCAATATCAGACATGTTTTTCCAGGTAGTACTTCGTTTGTTAACGAGCTTTTCTGCGCCCAATCGCGCGAGCCATTCATCGATCAGCGCTTTAGAGGGGGTCGATTCACGCACGTCGACAAACGTGTGTTCAATGCCTTGCGCGTTGAGCCACTGTCGCGCCTTGCGAACGCTATCGCAGGTCGGAATGCCATAAATGATTGTCGCCATGATAATACCTGCTGGTGTTACGGTTTATTAACTTTCTTCGGGTGTTTACGGTTGGGATAGCACGTTGTGCAAATCTCGCAGACCAGCCCATTGCAGCTGCGTGCCGTGCAGAACTCGCGACCGTAAAAAATAATCTGAAGGTGCAGATCGTTCCAACGCTCGCGACGAAATACCTTTTTTAAATCGCGCTCGGTCTCCACAACGTTGCGACCGCGAGTCAGACCCCACCGCTGAGCGAGGCGGTGAATATGTGTGTCCACTGGAAAGCTCGGTACGCCAAAGGATTGTGCCATGACAACGCTTGCAGTTTTATGACCGACGCCGGGAAGTCGCTCAAGGCTTTCAAAATCAGCAGGAACTTCCCCCGAGTGCTCTTCAATCAATATTTCGCTCAGTCGGCGTATTGCTTTTGATTTTTGAGGGGACAGACCACAGGGCTTAATAATCGCTCTAATGGCTTCCGCACTGTGCTGAGCCATGTCAAATGGGTTGTCAGCCAGTTCGAACAAAGCGGGGGTGATGCGATTGACTCGCTCATCGGTACACTGGGCGCTGAGCAAAACCGCAACGAGCAGCGTGTAAGGATTACTGTGATCCAACGGGACGGGCGGCTCGGGGTACAGCTCGTTGAGCCTTTGGTCTATAAAGTCTACGCGCGCCTGCTTTGGTAAATGACGACTCATAGGCACTAGCCGCGCGACAGCCACGTCGCAATTCGCTCCGCCGCCTCTAGGGTTTCTTGGTGTGTGGCGACCAGGGCCATTCGCACGTGATCGGCGCCGGGGTTCTCGCCGTTGACTTCTCGCCCTAAGAAACTGCCAGGAAGTACGGCGACGTTGGTCTGCTCTAACAATTCGCGCGCAAAAGCGGTATCGCTCATCGGCGTTTTAGGCCACAAATAAAATCCCGCGGGGGGTATTGAGACGGGTAATACCGGCGACAGTCGCTGCGTTACGGAATCAAACTTTGCGCGGTACAGCTGGCGGTTTTCCACGACGTGCTGCTCGTCAGACCACGCGGCAATACTGGCACGCTGATGGTGCAGCGGCATTGCGCAGCCGTGATACGTACGATAGCGGCGAAACTCCTGAATCAACTCAGCGTCGCCAGCAACGAAGCCTGAACGCAAACCCGGTAAGTTCGAGCGTTTGGAGAGGCTGTGAAAAACAAGGCACTGTTTAAAGCCTGTATTCCCCATAGTCGTTGCCGCCTGCAGTAGACCCATCGGGGGCGACGCGTCGTCGTAATAGAGCTCGCTGTAACACTCGTCACTCACCAGTATCACATTGTGCTCTACTGCTTTTTCGATCAGAAAGTGCAGTTCTTTTTCAGGGATCACCGCGCCTGAGGGATTACCGGGTGTGCACATAAAGAGCAGATCGCACTGTGCCCATTCATCCTCTGAGAGTTCGCGATAATTTGCTAGATAATCCAGCTCAGGGGGGCAGGGTATGAGTGTTGGCTGAACACCTGCGAGCAGGGCGGCTCCTTCGTAAATTTGGTAAAAAGGATTTGGAATGACCACTGCACCGGGCTTTTGGGGCGTGACAAAAGCCTGAGCAATCGCAAATAAGCCCTCTCGCGTCCCGTTCACCGGCAGCACCTCAGCAGCGGGGTCGATGTCTCGCGTGTCAAAGCGTCTTTGGAGCCAAGTGGCGATGTGCTGTCTGAGCTCTGGTAGTCCAACAATGGTCGGGTATCGTGACACTTCATTGAGCGAGTTAAAAAGGGCCTCTAACACATGGGCAGGAGGCAGGTGTTTGGGTTCGCCAATGGTTAGAGAAATACGATCTTTGTCAGGACAGTCAATGCCGGCCGTCAGTTGCGCGAGCTTCTCGAACGGGTAAGGGTGGAGATCGCGCATTCCTGGGTTCATGCGGCCACGTCCGTATCAAGCGCTTTACACAGTGCGCTTTTTAGCACGTCGCAAATGGCGTCATCGTTCAGTCGATTGCCAGTTTGATCCGTGAGAAAGAAAACATCCTCTACACGCTCGCCAAGTGTCTGGATTTTGGCCGCCTGAATCGTAACCGCATTGTCATCCAGCGTTTGGCCGACGCGTGCGAGCAATCCAGGGCGATCGGGTGAGCTGAGCTCCATAATCGTTAAATTTCGGGCCTTGTCCTCAACAAACGTGATCTCGGTTGGCGACAGGAACGAGCGAAGTGAGCGCGTAATCCGCTGATGCGCCTTACTCACCTCTGCTGTGCTCAGCGCCTTGTAAATCGCATCCTCGATCATGTGCATGGTTTCTGGCGAATTATCGACTGGATTTCCGTCAGCTTTTAATACAAAAAAGGTATCCAGTGTGGCGCCGTCAGTGCCTGAGTATATGCGGGCATCGTTAATGCTGAGGTCCATGACTTCCAAGGCCGAGCAAACCCGTGAGAAGACGTTAGAGGTGTCCTCAGTGTGCACAAAAATCTGAGTCGCATTGGCTATTAAGGACTCTGACGAGTGTTTGAGCAGGACCAATGGGCCGTCACCTTTGTCAAAGTCAGCGATCGCTTCCGTGTGCCACGCTATGTCCTCGGGGCGCTCACGTAAAAAATAGTCGTTCCCTCTTGCCGCCCAAATTTCCGCGAGTTCGTCATCTAAAAAGCCTCTGAATTCGAGCAGGTGTGTGGCGGCTTTCTTGGTGGCATGGATCACGTCTTCGCGTGCAATTGGATTGGCCAGACCGCGCCGCAATGCACGTCGAGTCTGCGTATAAAGGTGTCGCAGTAGCGAGCTGCGCCAGGCATTCCAGAGCTCCGGATTTGTGCCGTTAATATCAGCAACAGTAAGCGTAAACAAATAATCAAGGCGCTCTTCGGTAGACACGTGCTCGGCGAAACGTTGAATCTCTTGAGGATCTGAGGTGTCCCTCTTTTGGGAAAATGAACTCATGAATAGATGATTTTGAACCAGCCAAACAACGAGCTCAGTGTCGGGCTCGTTAAGGAAGTGACGCTCACAAAAACGCCTTGCATCAACGGCGCCCAATGCAGAGTGATCGCCACCGCGGCCTTTGCCAATGTCGTGATAAAGGGCCGCCACGAACAGCAGAACTGGGTTGCGAAGGCGGTGAGCGATTCGCGTCGTTACCGGGAATTTGTCCGTGTAGTCTGCCCGCAAAAACCGACGACTGTTGGCGATGACCTGCATGGTGTGTGCGTCAACCGTATAGGTGTGGAACATATCAAACTGCATCTGCCCCACAATCATCTCAAATTCAGGAAGATAACGGCCCAATACACCATGCCGTAGCATACGACGAAGCTGTTTCGTCATCGAATAGGGCGACGAGAGCACATCGGTAAATAGACGACGATTTAACGGATCATCGCGAAACTCGGTATTGATCAAGTCAGTTGAAGAGCGCAACAGTCGAGTCGTCTCTGGATCGATTCGTTTAATGCGCTCGTCTCTTCCAATCACTGCAAATAATCGGAGCAGATTTGAGGGAGATTGCGAGAAAACGTCCGGGCGTCGAGCAGCAATTCGATCATCGATCAGCTCAAAGTCATCGTCGATAACAATGGCGTCGCCGGGGTTAGAGTGACGCAGGGTGTTTTCAAAGGTATCAATCAATAGGGCGGTAATGTGTGAAATGGCTTGCACATTTCTAAAGTAAGCTTGCATGAACTGCTCTACCGCGAGCTTACCCTCGTCCTTGAATCCCCACTGGCTGGCCAAGGCGCGCTGATGTTCAAACAGTAGGCGATC